>JBEKYH010000443.1:0-4182 GCA_049511115.1 Tepidisphaeraceae bacterium
TGATCATTTGCGTCGAGGCCGAAGCTGTCGATATTGCAATGAAATCGGCGTCCCTTCCTTCCCCCTCTCCATGTACTCAGGGAGAGGGCCGGGGTGAGGGTTCTTCGCGGCGCTCGCCGCGCACGCTCCGTCGCGCCGGCACAGCGCCCGCAATTTACTTCTTCTTCGCCGCCGGCGCGGCCGGAGCCGCCGCCTTGGCCGTCGCCCCGCCGGCGCCCTTGGCGCCCGCAGCCGGCTTGGCAGCGCCCGCGGCAGGAGCCGCAGCCCCAGCAGCCGGCGTCGCCCCGGGTGTTCCCTCGGCAGCCCCCTCTTCCTTCACCGCCTTGGCCAGCGCCTGCTTGCGGTGCTCTACCTTAGGCAGCCCGAATACGCTCTTGGATTCATCCCATTTTTCATCTTCCGCCAGCTTATCCAGCCGCTCGGCGCGGGTCAGCACATTACGGTGCCGAATCAGGGAATTAGCGCTTCTCAAACTACGGTCCAAAGACATCGCTCACCTCAAATCGTGTGGGGGAAGAATCATACCCAGCGGGGCGGAGGATGCAAATCTCGCGGATTGGCAAAAATAAGCCAACGTTCAACGCCAACGACACGGGGAGTGAGGAACCTGGGAATGCTGACTTGTGCTCTGAAATCGCTGTTCTCTTGCGACGCATCAGCAAGCCGCAAGCGCCAACAACTAAAACGCCTGTCATTCCAGGTTCTGGGACAGGAGACCATTCGACGGCAAATGCACCCGTAACACCGTCGAAAGTGCCGCCGGCGGTTCCGTAAATATTGCCGGCGGCGTCGATACTGTAGGCGGTAGAGGTTACCCAGTCGTAGTTTGCGGGCAAAAGCGATTGGAGGTCTACAGCCGAAGCCGCGCTGCCGGACCATGCAAAGGCAATATCATCATTATCGCCCGGTGCGTTCAGCGAAACAAACGCATTGCCCACCTGCACTGACCCGTTGGTGGCGAGGGCTTCAGAATTAACATATCCCGCTGGGTCGAGGTCAACGGCCGACGATTCTGTTCCGGTCCATAGGAAGGCATGGTTATAACTCACACCGCCTTGCGTTGTCGTCGGCCCAAAGCCGTATCCGACCTCCTGCCCACCGCTGACGCCTACGGCGCGCGACTCCAGAAACCCCGCCGGACCCAGGTCAATCGCCGACGCGGCCGTGCCGGACCATAAATAGGCATCCAAGGTTCCGTTGCCAGCCCAGCCAACCTGCTGAGCGCCGTCAGTTCCGAAGGCCTCCGAGTAACTCACGTTCGCAGGATTCAGATCAACTGCGGACGAAGGCGCTCCATTCCACAGAACCGCGTGGCTCGTGCCGCCCGGAATTGCCGTGACATCGCCAACCTGCTGGTTTCCGCTACCCGCGCGGGCAACGGAACTATTGAAGCCAGCCCATGGCCCGCCGGTCGGTTGCAAATCGACTGCGGACGCGGCCGTTCCCGACCAAAGCACGGCGTGCTGGACGTAACTCCCCTGCATGTTTGTAACAACATCCCCATATCCGACTTGCTCGGAGCCTGTTGTACCGTCGATTTCCGAGCCAACAAATCCCGCGGGGTTCAGGTTGGTTACTGATCCGGATGGCCCTGACCACAGAAGAGCCTGGGGATAGGCCGACCCCGTCGTGTCTCCCGATCCAACAGTTTGGCCCGCGACGGACGAACCAGGAACTCCTGACGTGAAACCGCTTGGCGCGGTGAGCGGGTAAAGCACTGTCGCCGCGTAATTGATCTGCGCCCTGGCCGCCGACGACCATAACGTCAATCCCACAACGGCAATGCCAGTCCACCACCTACACAAGCGGCCGACAAATGTTTTACTGTTTACCATATGCCCTCCCGAACATTGTAATCCCATTTGTAGCGACGTGGTGTAAAGAATCAACAAATAAACGGCTATCCACCTGACGATTTTGCCGACTTGATCGCGCGAAGGAAGAAGGATTAATGAAGATCGGATACGCCTTCACACTTTCATACCGATCGCGCCAGGCAAAGAATCCCCCAAACCACGGCCGCCTCCATCGCAAATCGCGCATCCACCCAGTCCCGCAGTCTTGCCGGCCTGGCCACCCGCAGCGTAATCGACGACACCACCGTCACTCCCGCCCATGCCAGCCGCGGCAACAGAGGCAGCGCCCCAATCGTCACCAGCGCCGCCGCCGCGCCCAGGCGGATGCCCAGCGCAAGCTTCCATGCCCGGTTCCGCCCCAGATGGATCGGCAGCGTCGCCGTTCCAAAGCGCCGGTCGGCATCTTCGTCATCAAGGTCGCACAGCACCGCGTCGGCCAGCACGCGCACCCCCAAAAGCGCACACGAGCAGACCAGCGGCACGGCGTGCGCAATCAAAACGCGCCGCATCGTCGTCAGGTCCGCCCCGGGCCGAACCGCGGCACTGGCCACGATTTCCGCAAACCCCGTGATCCCCGCCGCGACATAGATATTCTTCAACAGCATGATGTCCTTGGGCCTCGGACGCGTCGCGCGCGGCCGCCCCGCATAGACCACCACGCCCGTCGCCGCGATCAGCGGCACCAGCGCTCCCCACTCCAGCACCGCCTCTCCCAGCCCCGCTGCCGCCAGCAGAAGCAGCAGCATCACCCCGCGAATCAGCATCGCGTGCCCCGCGATAAAAGCGTATCGCCGCGGATGCGCCAGCGCGTCCGCCGGATCAAGCCAGACATCCCGCAGCTTGACCCTGTCCAACAGATATACCCCTGTCGCCGTGCAAAATACAAACGCAGTCACCGCGACTTTCACCCCCGGCGAAATCAACTCATCCACCCCCGCCACCTGCGCCAGGCAAACCACCGCCGCGATCACATACATCCCCGCCCAGATCGCCGCGTGCGAAAACGTCGCCAGGATGATCGAACCAACGCTCTCAAGAGCTCGCGGCTCAACCACAACAGATTTTGCCGGCTTGGCGTACACTGACCAACAATAGGACCTCTCTACACCGTCGCACCACTCCCAACCATTTGCATTTCACCGCCGATTGACGATTTTGGCACCCATGAACGGCGCCTTGCCGCTTTTTAACGAGGATTGCCCACCTGACGATTGGCGGCATATCCGCGCCCCCGGCGGCTATGAGTGGCGGCGGTTCGAGGCGTGGACACCCAGCTCCGTGGGAACAAGCCCGCCGCTGTATTGCACGATTATCTTCAGCCAGGGCTGGCCCCTGAACGCCCAATACCTGCGCCGCTACCGAAGCTATCGCCGCCACCCCACAATCCACGCCCCCCCACAACCCGCCGAATTCCCGGCCATTTTTCTTCGCGTACGCCAGGGCAATCGCCTGCTCATCTCCGATTTTGTCGCCGCCGATGCCGGTCAGTTCTCCGTCTCCGACGGCGCGTCGATTCAATACGGTGATAGCTTCCTACAGCGCGACGCCGACGGCTGCTACCAAATCACCTTGCGGCCAAAATCAAAAACCGTCACCGCGGACTTGGTCTTCCGCGCGACACAGGGATCCTTACAGAAACTGAAAGCATTGGCCTGCTTTCCCCCGCCCCTTCTCGCCGGCCTCCACCGCTGGCTCATCACCCCTACCCTCTTCTCCGTCACCGGCGAACTCCGCCTCAACAGTCAACCCCTCCCCTTCACCGGCCACGGCATCTGTGACCACCAATTCGGCGTCACCCCCCTCCTCCCTCTCCGTCACTGGATTCGCGGCCTCGCCCCCGAACCCGATCGCGCGATTCTCTTTCAATTCGCCTCCACCACCACCGGCGCGCAGCGCGCATCCGTCATTCAAATCGACCCCACCGGCATCTCAGAATTGGAAGCCGAAACCTTCGCCACCGAGGGCCGGCATTTCACATCCTCAGGCGTGTGCTACCCCAACGTCATTCGCGTCGCCGGCCGCGTCTACACCAATCCCACCCATATCGACCACTCCCCCGCCTCCATCACCGTCCAATACCAATCCCAATGCCAACGCCCCGCCAAATCCCCCGCCGAAACCCCCTCCCCCCTCCTCTGCGAAATCGCCTCCCCCGCCATCCTCACCCGACCGGCACTACTTTCCAGATTCTTCCCGTTCCCGGCGTGACCTTCTCCTGGCCGTCCTTCATGTACATCTGCCCGTAGTCCAAAATGTACAGCGCGCCGTCCGGCCCGAATTTCACGTCGATCGGCCGCTCCAATCCGTTCCCCCCGATATTCAAACT
>JBEKYH010000444.1:0-4180 GCA_049511115.1 Tepidisphaeraceae bacterium
CTGCTGGATCGACCAAAGCCCGATCCCATCTGCCCGCGTCGGCACCCACAGCATCTCCTCGCGGCTAAGCCCCTCGATGGCCTTGCGCAGTTTGCTCCCCCCGGTTTCAAAATCATCGATTATTTTGCGATCCATGCTGTCCTCAATTGGGCTATGAATTCCACGCGGCCGAGAAATATCCAAAACCGGCGTCCTTGCCCGCGTGTGCGGGAATTAGACTAAAGCGCCCCGGGAACGTCCAGCGTCCGATAATCTCCCGCTTCTTATTTCGCCAGCCAGTTCTCTATTCTTAAGCCATTCACGCGCCGAAATTCCCGTTCATTATTGGTGATGAGCGTCATTCCCAGCGACAGCGCGTGTGCCGCGATCAGCGTATCCAGCGGCCCGATGCCTTTGCCCTTTTTCTCCAGCGCCGCGCGAACGCCGCCGTAGGCCTCGGCGGATTGACTGTCAAACGGCAGTATCGCCAGCGGGGCACAAAACTTGGCCAGCAGCAGGGCGTTCTGCTCCGGCCGCGCCGACCGCGCCACGCCATAGTGCATTTCGGCCAATGTGATGCTGGATATCGCGACATCATCCACGCGCTGCTGTTTCAAGCGGTCGAATACGCGCGATGCCCTCCCGCGAATGACCGCAATGCAGATATTCGTGTCCAGCATGAATTGGCTCACGGCCGCTTGCCTCCTCTGGAGACCAGCGGTTTGCGCGCCGCCGCGCGCCGGGGCTGCTTGCGCTCAAGCATAAAGTCTTCCCCGACGTTTCCGATAGCCTCGCCCATCAAATCCCACGCCGCGTCCCTGGGAAACAGCAGCACCGCCGACCCGATGCGCTTGATGCAAATCTCATCGCAGTCGAAGCGAAATTCCTTCGGCAGCCGCACTGCCTGGCTGGCTCCATTCTTAAATACCTTTGCCGTCGCGATCATGGCGAGGCCTCCTGAATATATATATTAGTATATACACTGGGAAATCGCCCGGCAAGGCGCGCGATGTTGGCGGGCTGCGAGGCCGAATCTACAATGAGGATGGTATCTACGTGCGGCCGCGGCCGCTCATTGAGGTTACCTCGCATGATCGCAGCGCCGGTTAAGTTCACTCCGCACGGCGCGGACCGGAAAATGCGGCGTAAACCGCTCGCTTTCGCGCTCACCAAGTTCTATCTCCTCGCCTCCCTCTTCCTCCTCCCCCTCCCGGCCCGCGCCGATTGGTTTGACTCGCATTGGCAATTCCGCCGCCCCTTGCAACTCGTTTCCGATGCCGACCATACCGGTTCCGACCTGGCAATGGCCGAATTTTACACCGCCGGCCATGCCGCCCCCGACGGCCGCGACGTGCGCGTCAGCCTCCCCGACGGCCGCCTCGTCGCCAGCCATGTTCTCATGGCCGGCCCCGGCGATCGCGTGCGCATCGTCTTCGCCATCACGCCCGGCCAAAATCTTTACGAAGTCTACTTCGGCAATCCCGATCCCGCCGCGGTCTCGGCCGCCGCCCAGGACGTGTCCTATCAATCCGGTCTTCTCCTGGACATGCGCCATTGGATCGGCCGCCCATTTAGCGATGCCGGTCAACTCGCGTCTTCGTGGGACCTCAGCGGCCCTCCCATCGGACAGACCATGGTCGCGCAGCCGTTCTACGGGTACGACCCCCTCGGCGACCAAAGCCGCGTCATCACCAAACTGACCGGCTCGCTCGTCGCCCCCGTCGACGGCGAATATCTCTTCACCGGCTCAGTGACCGGCCGCGGCGCCGTCTTCATCGACGGAAAGAGCGTGCTATATATCCCCGGCCCAGCTCACGACATTCGTTACGCCAGCAAAATCACCCTCCAGCGCGGCCCGCACAATATCGTCATCTACTTCGGCATTTCCGGAAATCAATACTTACTGTCTCTCGCATGGCGGCGACCCGATATCGACAAAGTCGAACCCATCCCTGCCAGCGCCTTCGGCGTCGTATCTCATGCCATTCCGCAGGCCATGGAAGAGCGCGATAAAACACTCGTCGCCGATTTCAAAGCCGAATATCAAGGCGAATGTTTTGTCGGCGACAACTACTCTCATCGCCTTCAATTCACCGCATTTCCCCCATCCGTAGCCGCCGATGCCGTCGCGCATTATGACTGGGATTTCGGCGACGGCGTTACCGCCCAGGGCCCCGCAGTCGAACACGTCTACATGACCGGCGGCAACTACCCCGTTCGCCTGACCGTTCACATGGGAACCAACACCGACACCCAGACCAGCCGCATCGTCGTCGATCGCGATTGGCCCAATATTATGCAGGCCACCGAAGACCCCATCCTCCGACAGGCCCGTGTCATCGCCCAATACGACCCCGCGCGCGTCCCCGAACAGTGGCTTCCCCTCATGGCCGAAATGGAACAGGACGCGCAACTCGGCCCCGCCCGCCTCGCCGCCGCCACGCAAATCGCCCGCGTCTCGCGCCATGCCAGCGCCGTCGCGTCGCTCGATTGCCTGCGGCAGACAACCCAGGCGCTCATCCTCGCCGGCCAACCCGAGGCGGCGGTCAAACTGCTCGACCAGGTTCCCGTCGATTCGGATTTGCAGGAAAAGGCCGCCAGCGACGAGGCCGACCTGCTCATCTGGTGGCTCGCTGATTTCCCGCGCGCCCTCGCCGTTACCGAGCGCCGCCCCGTCGCCACCGACCGCACCCTGCGGCTCGCTCATGCCGAAGCGCTCATCCTTTGCGGCAAGTCGGAGGATGGCACAAAGCTTCTCGATCAATTGCAAGGCGAGCAGGTTGATAACGGCATCAAAGCCGCCGCCGTCAGCGGTGCAATGGCCCGCACCATCGAATTCCGCATCAACGACCACGACTGGCAAACCGGCGAGCAGGAGTGGCAAACCTGGCAGGAACGCTTTCCCGGCGTCTTCGCCGAAGGCTACAGCGTTCTGCTGCGCATCAAACTCATGCAACTGCGCCATTCCCCCGCCGCCGCAAAAGTCGCCGAAGCCTTCGCCGACGGTATTCGCAATTCCTCCTACTCTCCGCAGCTCCTCGACCTCGCCGCCAAACTCACCGCCGCCCCCGACCCCGCCCACAGCCAGCAGTTGCGCCAGGAATTGAAGGATCGCTATCCGGAAGATCCGCTGAGCCAGGAGGCGGGGACTCCGACTCCGTGAATTGTTGTGAGGAATCGCATCGGATCGTTTCAGTCTCACCGTTGTTGAATCATGACGCGCCGACTGTCAGAATGTTTGAACATGCACTTGGTTTACCTTGACGAATCCGGAAATTCCGGGCGAAACCTCAACGACCAACAGCAGCCGGTTTTCTTGCTTTGTGCAATGGTTGTGGACGAATCGAAGTGGCAGCTCTTGGAGGCCGGACTAAAAGCAGTTCTAAGCAACCACATCCCAAATTGGTCCACAATCGAGAACTTCGAGGTGCATGGCGCTGATTTACGTCGTGGAGGCGGCCAATTCGCCGGAATGTCGGTCCCCGCAAGAATTGCCTTTCGCGATGCCTGGATGAGCGCGGGAGCGCAAGTCGGCGTCCGCCTCATCGCTCGCACGATAGAGAAGAAGGCTTATTCCAAGTGGCTGGCCTCTGCCTTCGGAAGCGGTGTCTGGATCAATCCTCACGTAGCCGCGTTCGCATTGCTGTCGCGGTGCGTAAATAATTACCTCAAATCTCGCGATGGTTCGCCGCTTGGCATTTTTATTTCGGACGACAATAAGGAAGTGGCAGCGGACGTCGAAAAATCAATTCGGGTATTGAGAGTTGCCGAAGGCGAAATGAGGCTCAGCCAGATCGTCGAGAAGGGGTTCTTTGTCGATTCTAGAAAAAGCCTGCCGCTTCAGTTGTGCGATCTTTTTGCTCTGAGTTTGCGAAAAGCCTCGGAGCGAATGCTTGGATTGGGGCAGACCAAATCCTTCGATGATTCAGGGATTATGCTGGCGGAATCCATTTTATTCCGTGACAACAAGGGTGACCTGGATGTTATTCAATGGCTCACCGATCAACAGAACAGCGCAAAAAAGTAGCGGCCAGGGGCGATTAAACCCAGGGTCGATTGACACCGGCCCATACTGGTCGCTGCACTTATTATATCGGATGGAAAGCGATTCGCATAAAAATCTCGAAATAATACAAACCCCCCCCCGCTGGCTTGCATGTTATTGCTACGGCGTGCGCGCATAATGACACGCGTCGGGATC
>JBEKYH010000445.1:0-4179 GCA_049511115.1 Tepidisphaeraceae bacterium
ACCGACGAAATCTATTGCAACGGCATCAGCACTTCGCTGCCTGGCGATGTGCAGGACCAGATCATCCGGCTTGTTCCCGGTTTGCAGCACGCCCGGATCGTCCGCTACGGATATGCCGTCGAGTATGACATGGTCTGGCCGACGCAGATCGAATCGACGCTCCAAACCAAGCGCATTTCCGGCCTGTTTTTAGCCGGCCAGATCAACGGCACCAGCGGCTACGAAGAAGCCGCCGCGCAGGGACTCGTGGCCGGCATCAACGCCGCGCGGCTCGTGAAGCAAGGCCAGACCGATTTCATCCTTCGCCGCGATCAAGCCTACATCGGCGTGTTGATTGACGATCTCGTGACCAAGCCCCCAACCGAGCCGTACCGAATGTTCACCAGCCGCGCCGAGCATCGCCTGCGCCTGCGCAACGACAACGCCGATCAGCGGCTCACGCCACTGGGCCGCGAGATCGGGCTGTTGGACGACAATCGCTGGGACATTTTCAACGCGCGCCAGGCGGCCGTGAAAGACGCGCTCGATCTGCTGCAAGAAGGCGGCGCAATCGAGATGCTCCGCCGCGCCGATAGCGCGTGGGGCGATGTGTGCGCTCGCTATCCAGAAGCTCTGGCCATCCGCGCCGATGTCGCCGCGCAAGTGGAATCCATCATCAAATACGAAGGGTACATCGCCCGCCAGGACAAGCTGATCGAGAAGATGAGCCGCCTCGAGACCAAGCTTATCCCAACCTCGTTCGACTACTCTTGCGTCACCGGCTTGCGCAACGAAGCGAAACAAAAGCTGACCCGCTTCACCCCGCGCAGTCTCGGCCAGGCCCTCCGCATCAGCGGCATCACGCCCGCGGACGTGACAGTCCTGGCCATCCATCTCGACCGCCGGTAGCAGACTCCATTTCCCATCCGCGTCGGCTCTTGCAAATGTAGGGTGGGCATCGCCCACCGCTTTCGCTGCTTGGCAAAAAACGCGGAAGATGCCGGCAGTGCCCACCCTCTCAATTCACTCCCCGCGCGATTCCATCTCCGCGATCGCCTTCGTCAGCGCCGCAATCACATCGCGCGAAAGCACGCTCCTTCGCCCCAGCGATTCCCCCGCGATTTCCCCAGCGCGTCCATGCAAATGAACCGCCAGGCACGCCGCCGCGAACGGCTCGATCTTCTGCCCGAGCAGGCACCCAATCATCCCGCTGAGGAGATCACCGCTGCCGCCTTTGGACAGGGAACTGTCTCCCGTGTGATTGAGATAGATTTGCTTGCCGTCGGTAACAACAGTGCGTTCGCCTTTGAGCACCAGCACGATGCCAAATGCCGTGGCCGTGGATTGGGCGAGCGCGATGCGCCCATCATCGTCTTTCGGAACCTCCGTTTTCCCGAGCAACCCGATCAATCGCTTCATTTCCCCCGGATGCGGCGTGAGAACCGCCCGGGCCGCAAAGGATTTCGGCCACGCCTTCTGCTGAGAAAGGATATTCAGCGCATCGGCATCAATAACCATCGGCTTGGCGATAGTGATCAACCGCAAAACGCGCCGCTTGGCCGCGGGTGATTGGCCCAGGCCCGGACCGAGCACAATCGCATCGGCCTTCTCGGCCGCCGCGAATAGCGCGCCGTCCGCGCTTTCGCTTAGCGCCATTCCCGTTAATTCCGGCGTGATTGATAGACCCGCCGCGAGCACCTTCCCCGGCATGGCAACCTGCACCAGCCCGCTGCCCAGGCGCAGCGCCGCCGTTCCCGCCAGGATGGGGGCGCCGATCATTTCATCGCTTCCGCCCACCACCAGGACGCGGCCGAACAAACCCTTATGACCCGCCTTAGGCCGCGGCGGCAATTTCACGGGCAATCGCTTCAAGATGGTTTGGTTCTGCTTGCTTTTCATACATTCACGCCACAAATTGGCTGTACGTCACCGCGTCCAAGTCGAGCGGACTTGTTTTTCCATTTTGTAAGAGCAAATCGCCCAACCCCGCGATCATGGCGGCATTGTCCGTGCAGTAGGGTGGCGCAGGGAAGAATACCGGCAACGGAAAATCAGCCATCCCCTCTCGCAAGCCCCGGTTGGCCGACACGCCGCCGCCAATGATGACCGATCGCGCGGAATACCGTTGCGCCGCGCGGCGGATTTTCTCGATCAGCACTTCGACGCACGCCCTCTGAAACGCCGCGGCCACATCGCGTTTTTGTTGATCGTCAAGACTCTCGGCGCCGCGTTCGCGCCCGGCTTTTCCGCGCACATGGTAAAGCACCGAGGTCTTCAGCCCGCTGAAGGAAAAATCCAGGGAATCTCGCGCAAGCAAGGCCCGAGGGAATGTCACAGCGTCGGCGTTCCCCGTGCGGGCTAGTCCGTCGATGATTGGACCCCCGGGATAACCCAGACCCAGAATGGCAGCGACTTTGTCGTAAGCCTCACCCACGGCATCGTCAAGAGTCGAGCCAACCAGGATGACGTCGAGCCAGGAATCGAGGCGGTAAAGAGCCGTGTGGCCGCCGCTGCAGACCAAGCCCATGGCGGGAAAAGATACGCTCTGGTCCCCTCTCCCTGGCTCCGGCGAGCTGAGTCGAGCCGTCCTCAGGGGGAGGGTTAGGGTGGGGGTTGTATTTGCTGCGGACGCCGCCTGGTTTGTCGAAGAACCCTCACCCCGACCCTCTCCCTGAGTACATGGAGAGGGGGAAAATGCACCGGCCTCTCGCGCGTCGTCCAGCATCACGCTGTAAAGATGCGCATGCACATGATCCACGCCAATCAGCGGTTTGCCCAGCGACCATGCCAGGGTTTTCGCCGCTGTCACGCCGATCAGGAGCGACCCAATCAGCCCCGGTCGATACGCGACCGCGACGGCGTCAATGTCCCCCAGCCCCAAATTCGCAGTTGACAGCGCCTCCTGAATCACCAGGCAGATATTCTCCAGATGCGCCCGGCTGGCAATCTCCGGCACAACGCCGCGATACTTCGCATGGATCGCCGCCTGCGTCGCGACAACATTGGACCGAACCTCACGCCCGCCCACCACGACAGCAGCGGCAGTTTCATCGCAGGTCGATTCAATGCCAAGGATCGTAGCCAAGGGAACTCCAAGGATAGGATTGAGGGCCGAGTACTGAACTGCCGCTGTAGGGTGGGCACTGCCCACCATTTCCCGCAAAGGCCGGCCATGCCCACCCTACATGCACAGTCCTCACTCCTTCCCCGCTACTGCGGCCCCGCCGCCGGCTGAGTCGCCGCCGCGGCCGCCGCCTGCTCGCCCTGCAGCGCAACCAGACCCGTCGTCACCGAATTGATCGCCGCATCAAGCTGCGGATCGGTCGGCTGCGTCGTCGCGGCTGGCCGCGTCTCGGGGCGCGAGCCCGGCGAGTGGATTGCTTCGGCTTCGGCGCGCATCTCCTCGACATCCTCCTGGCCCTTGTCGTCCAGCGGTACAATGACCTGCGGCTCAACACCCCAGTCGGTGGCGTCTTTCTTGCGATGCACCAGCCGCCCGCTGGGAAGATAGTAGTAGGCCACCGTGAGTTTCAATTCGCCGCCGTTGTCGTCGAGGGGAATGAGTTCCTGCACCGAACCCTTGCCGTACGTGCGCTCGCCGATGATCGTGGCTCGCGTGTTGTCCTTGAGACTTCCCGAGACAATCTCCGCGGCGCTGGCGCTGTGCTGGTTGACCAGCACGGCCATGGGAAAATACGGCAGCAGCCCTTCGCCGGTGGCTTTGACGATATTCTCCGGCCGATTGCGCCCCTTGGTGGAAACGATGGTCCTGCCCTTGGGGACGAACATATTCACGACTTTGATGGCCTGATCGAGACGCCCGCCGGGATTGAAACGCAAATCCAGAATCAGACCCTGCATTCCCGTGTCGAGAATTCCCGCAACCGCCGGCTTGCCTGATTCGGCGGGCTTGCCCACCAGCGCGTCGTGCATTTCATCGAAGGTGTTCTCCGTGAATTGTGTCACGCGCAGATAGGCGATCTTGGGATTTTGCGTGACATAATAATTCCAGCTTGCCGTCGCGTCGGAATTGCGCTGATAACCCTTCACGGTGGTCTGCACGATTTCCTGGCGGGTCATGGTCAGATCAGCGATCTCGCCGTCGGGGTGCTGGACGGTGATGGTGACTTGCGTGCCGATCTTGCCGGTGATGTGCTTGGCCAGGTCGGTCATCTGCATCCCCGCCACGCTGGTTCCGTC
>JBEKYH010000446.1:0-4150 GCA_049511115.1 Tepidisphaeraceae bacterium
GAGGGACTTCCCCTGGCCATCGATCGTCCCCGATCCCTCAATCCCGACATGGCTCGCGTCAACCGCGGTCACCAGCGCGTAACCCATATTCCCCCCGTCGCCGGTGAGGAACGGTTCGAGAATTCGATAGTCCTCCGGATTGTGACTTCCGAGTAAAATCGCACCCGGACCGAGCCTGAGCCGAACGTTGTCTTTCAGCTGGATCGTCCCGGTTACATACCGTCCCGCGGGAAATTCAAGCACGCCTCCGCCATGGCTGGAGAGTGAGTCGATGGCTGACTGGATTGCGGGGGTGTTGAGAGTTGCGCCATCGCCGACGATGCCTTGGGAAGCGGCGTCTACCACAACCTGTGGCCGAGTCGTGGCGACTGATGCATCCTGGGCTTCTAATCCGCTCGCGATCGTCCCCGCGAGAAATGTCGCGACAAGCAAGCTTATCGGATGAAGTTGACAGAACGGGTATCGTAATTTCATTGAGACCTCTTCCAGTCATTGGCAATCGCCACGTCCTGCTGCACTTTCGCGGTGAGGGAGTTCAGATCCACATAACCAATGCGCGTGAGCAGTTGTGGACGGTATTGCGCCGTGGCTGTCTCCGCGTATTGTTGCCATTCCGCCAGCGCCGCTTCCAGATGGTTCACGGAAGACTTCTGTTGTTCGGATTTGCCGGTGTCATTGTATAGGGCAAGGTCCGTTGCGCCGAGGATTTTTTCGGCGTAGTAGTTGCCGAGATGCGCCATCGCCTTTAGGTCGCCGATCGTCAAACGCAGTTCCTTATCGGCGACTTTGTCTGGCATCTCATTGACGAGCTTCAGGGTTTGAGTGGCGTAGTCATGCAACGCCGCCGCGACTTGGAGTGGTGAAATCCCGTCCACTGACTTGTTCTGTGCAACAGCGTTGGCATAGGCGCGGATATTCACGATGCCGCTGCCGGGCATGACCGCGCCGCCAATGAAATCCTTTGCGGTATAGAAGCCCTTGTGAGAGGGATGGCTGATGCAGGCTTCAGGGAACCAGGCAAGATCGTTGCCCGACCAGAAAAAGCGGGTGACCTGCGGGATGATCTTCGAGGCGGCGGCCATGGCGGCAAAGAGTTTGCCGGGCGCGGCTTCCGTGAAACGGATATCGAGTGTGCGTTCAAACAAGGCGTCAGGAATATCAGGCTCGAAACTCAGTCGGCCCCACATCATCAGACTATACCACTGTTTTTTGATGAACAGTTGCCGCGGTGAATCGGGTTCAGTGCTGGTGAATTCGCGGCCCCAGATCAGGCCGTCGGAGCCGACAAGAAAGCCTGCTCGTACCTCCGGGCCGGGAAGATTGCGAATATATTCGCGAGCGTAATCGGGATCGCCCCAGCGGAAATTGTAGATGTCGTCGTTGCGAGCGGTAATCCAGGAATGCATCCCCGGAGGAAGATCAGCCAGATCATGTTTGGCAAATGGAGGCGTCGGGGACGAGTACATGTGGGCAACGGAATATTTGTATTCCAGATCGAACGGTTCGGTATAGCTCTTCCAAGCGTCGACAACCGGTTTGACGGTCGCCTGGTTCAGGCGGTGGATGAGGACAACGGACCGTTCGGGCTGGAGTTTTTTAACATCAGCGATCGCCGCGCCGTAGGTATTCAAGAGCCAGTTTTCCTTGGAGGCGTCGCCAGTCAGGTTCTGCATGTTTTCTCCGGCGGTGATGCCGATGCCGGCAAGACGCGGATAAGTCAGAAGGGTCTGGCGGACACTTTTACGGAAATAATCCACGGTGATTGGGTTGGTCTGATCGTTGGTGATGCCGTATTTCCCATCGGCGGCCCATGTGAAGACGTTCCATGTGAACAAGTAAACGTCTATGCCGCGATCATGGGCATACTCCATCACGTCCTGCCAGAACTTAATCTTCTCCTCGATCGTCATTTTCTTGAGCGTTTCTAGGTGCGCAAGCTGCGCGGGGCGCACCATGTCACGGCCAGTGAGGGCATAAGAGGTGTCGAATGGCACCGTCGTGCGCATCACATCTGCCAGGGCAACGTCGGGATACTCCGGCACTTTGACGATGGATGGGAAGGGATGAAGATTCCACAGCGTCAGTGTGTTGAGCCGCTGGCGGGCCATTTCGTCGAGGAATTCGTGCCAGAAATCCATGCTCCACATTTCAGGAATGTTCTGTTGCGCGGAATCGCCGGCGTCGGAATAGCTGGGCGTGCGAGCATCCAGAGGAATGTTGAACTTGATGCCGCGACGGGAAATGAACGGAGTGTGGTCGGATTCCTGAAGATTCGACAGAGTATCAAGGCGGATGTCCTCGGCGAGATCGAGCGCGCCGTACATTGCGCCCGCCGGATCGGCGGCAAGAACAACATAGGTCGGTTGGCCGGGGGAGGCCGTTTTGCGAAGCGCGTAAGACTGCGGAGAGACGCCGCTCTTCAGGTCGGCACAATGAAAGATCCCGGCAATTTGATGGGATTCTTCGCCGTTGGCCGCAATGGCAATGCGGATTTGCTGCATCGCCTTCGGGAGTTGCAGTAGATCTCCGGCAACGGCCGCGTCGCCTCGGATCTTGAGCGCGGCGCGGATTTCGTTTGCGGCAAATTCGACTTGTGGCCTGCCACTCGAATAGTACACGCCCACGTCGCCCGCCCGGGCTAAGGAAGTTGATCCGGTCAGCCAAAGCCAAGCCAGGAACATCACGATACGATGTCTTCGCATTCGAACTCCGCTCATCGCGCCAGATGCACGATGACATAAGGCGTCGTCTTGTTGAGATCGGGATAAATCGCGCCGTTACCCTGGTTGTCCATCACTTCGAATAGGTACATAAAGTCCCAGGTCGTCGGAATCTCATCGGGGGGGACGGTCGCGGCATAGTGCCCATCGCCGCCCGAGGGTTGCATGTCCAGGGTTTTATAGTCCAGATATTGATTGACGCTCCGATACCGCAGGTGAATCCACGCAATGCCGGATGGCGCGTGCGCCTCGGCGGTGATCGTGATGGGGTTCCCGGCCGGCGCCGTTGTAAGTGGCTGAAAAATTACCACCGGCCGCAGTTGTGGATCACCGGCGAACCCGTTTGTTGGAGAGTTGTGTGATGCAACAGCCAGGGCTGCTTTGCGCTCCTGTTCCAGCGCGGCCAGGCCATTCTCCAGTCCGGCAAGTTCATCCCGCCAATGTCCGCACAAATTTCGGCTCCGCGCCCCCATCATTAGATCGGGGGCATAAACATCCCCGGCCGCATCGACGAGCTGCCGCCACGCATCAACGGCGCTTCGCTCGCCAGCGATGGCATCGTCTAATGCTTTCGGGTCTTTGGTTCGGACGTAGAGATCGTAACTGACCGCCGCCGGCGCCCTTCGGGAATGGAAGAGAGCAAGGTTCGCCAGAATTTTCAGGTCAACGATCGTCGAGTCGAATTCCTTAGTCCGATGATCGCCGATCACGTCTTGCGCAGCGACGATCTCCGCAGTCACCGCCGCGGCAGTTTCCGCAAACCAGCGGCTGTTTTCCTGTGGCCGGATCATGGGTGTTTGACCATTTTCTATTAGCCGTTTGGCCTCGTCATCAAAATTCTCGAATTGCTCAATATCGCTTCCCTGATTTTTCGCAAAGGCAGGCAGATCCCCCAAATGCTGTTTCTCCGCCCAGCCGGAAGTGAGGGGAAATCCGCCGTAGGGATAATCCGACGCGACGATGCGCGGGAGAATCCCACTTGCCAGATGCAAACCATTCTCGATGTGCGGCGCAGCCGCCGCGCCAAAGCGGCGCTGAAATTCATGTTCCCAAACTTCCGCGGGTGTATTGGGGTCGTAACCGATGCGGCCGAAAACCTGGAAAGAATGCCAGTAACGCTCAAATTCGTAATCGTAATAGCGGTACGGCGCGGCAAGGAGATCAAATGGCTTCATGTCATGCGGCTGGCCTTCCATTTTGGTGGCCAAAGGTTCGTTGATCTCAAAGCCGTCGCCATCATAAAGATGGGTGCTCTCGCAGAATCGCCTGGCATAGTCGGGATCGCCCCACAGCAGGATGCGCGAAGTCCCGCCGTTCCAAAGCTGCCAATTCATTTTGTATTGCTGCGGATAACGCAGCAGGTCGGCGTATCCGTGACGGCGATTGAGCTGGTCACGCACATTCACATGCGTGGGATGGAACGGGAGGCC
>JBEKYH010000447.1:0-4138 GCA_049511115.1 Tepidisphaeraceae bacterium
CGCCGTCGCCATGCTGGCCTGCGCTCGCCTCGGAGCCCCGCATAATGTGATCTTCGGCGGATTCGCCGCCCACGCCATCAGCGATCGCGTCGCCGATTCCGACAGCCACTTTATCATCACCGCCGACGGCTCCCATCGCCGCGGCGCCATCGTGCCTCTCAAGGCCAACGTCGACGAAGCCCTCACTCGCCCCAACAAAGTCAAAACCGTCATCGTCCTCAAACACGTTGGCCACCAAGTCAATTTTGTCCAAGGCCGCGATGTCTGGTGGTCCGAGGCAATCGCCGATCAAAGCGCCGATTGCCCCGCCGAACCAATGGACGCCGAGGACATGCTCTTCGTCCTATACACCAGCGGTTCCACCGGCAAACCCAAAGGCATCGTCCACACCACCGGCGGCTACATGGTCGGAACGTATCTCACCAGCAAATTTGTCTTTGACCTGAAAGACTCCGACGTCTATTGGTGTAGCGCCGATGTCGGCTGGATCACCGGCCATAGTTACGTGATCTACGGCCCACTCAACAACGGCGCTACCGTCCTGATGTACGAAGGCGCCCCCAATTTCCCCGATTTCGGCCGCTTCTGGTCGATTATCGAGCGGCATCACGTCAGCGTCTTTTACACCGCCCCCACCGCCATCCGCGCCTTCATGCGCGCCGGCCGCGAATTCGCCGACCGGCATGATCTTTCCAGTCTCCGCCTCCTCGGCACCGTCGGCGAGCCGATCAATCCCGAAGCCTGGATGTGGTATCGCCAGGTCATCGGCAACAATCGCTGCCCCATCGTCGATACCTGGTGGCAGACCGAGACCGGCATGATCATGATCACCCCCCTTCCCGGCGTCACCACCACCAAGCCCGGCACCGCCACTCTTCCCTTCTTCGGCGTCGAGGCGGCCATTGTCGATCGCGAGGGAAAGGAGCTTCCCCCCAACGTCGGCGGCCTGCTCGTATTGCGCAAGCCCTGGCCCTCGATGATGCGCGGAATTCTCAACGACCCCGACCGCTTCAAACGCCAATACTGGTCCGATGTTCCTGGCTGTTACTTCACCGGCGACGGCGCGCGCCGCGATGCCGACGGATACTTCTGGATCATGGGCCGTGTGGACGACGTCATCAACGTCTCCGGCCACCGCCTGGGCACCAGCGAAATCGAAAGCGCGCTGGTGAGCCACCCGGCCGTCGCCGAGGCCGCCGTCGTCGGCATGCCGCACGAAATGAAAGGCCAGGGCATCGCCGCTTTCGTCACCCTTCGCCAGGGTTTCAAATCCAGCGAGGAAATGCGGAAAGAGCTGATGCAGGTCGTCACCAAGGAAATCGGCGGCCTGGCCCGGCCCGACGAAATCCGCTTCACCGAGGCCCTCCCCAAAACCCGCAGCGGCAAAATCATGCGCCGCCTGCTAAAGGAAATCGCCGCAACGGGCGAAGCTAAAGGTGACATGACGACCCTGGAAGACTTCAACGTCCTGGCCAAATTAAAGGGAACCGAGGAAGGCTGATATCGCATGAAATACCAAACCATTCTCCTCCTGGGCGCCCCCGGCAGCGGCAAGGGCACGCAGGGCAAAATCCTCGGCGCCATTCCCGGATTCTTTCACAGCGCCAGCGGCGATATCTTCCGCACCCTCGATCTGCAAAGCGAACTGGGCCGCCTATTCTGGGAGTTCGCCGGCAAGGGAAAACTGGTCCCCGACGAAGTGACCATTCGCGTCTGGAAGCAGTACATCAAAGGGATGGAGATGATCAACCAGTTCCATCCCGAGTCGGAAATTGTCGTCCTCGACGGCATCCCGCGCAATGTGAACCAGGCCAAACTGCTGGAAGAGACGATTGACGTAAAGAAGGTGATCCACCTCGACTGCGCCGATTTGAATAAAATGGTCGAGCGCCTGCGCCGCCGCGCCCTCCGCGAAAACCGCTTCGACGACGCCAGCGACGAAGTCATCCAGCGCCGCCTCGCCGTCTACAACGCCGAGACCAAGCCGATTCTCGAATATTACCCCAGCGACAAAATCGTCCGCCTCGAGGCGATGCACTCGCAGATCCGCATCCTCAGCGAACTGGTGAAAACGCTGGTGCCGCTGAAGGAAGACATGGACCGCCAACGCCAGGCGGCGAAGGCGAGTTAAGCCCGGCTCTGATAATCCCCGGTCTCGGTATTAATCCGGATCGTCTCCCCGATTTCAATAAACGGCGGCACGCGCGTCTTCAGCCCCGTCTCCAGCGTCGCGTCCTTCATCTGATTGGTCGCCGTCGCCCCTTTGATGGCCGGCGCCGTGTCGGTCACTTTCAAATCCACCGTCTTGGGCATTTCGTACGATACAACCTTCCCCTCATGGAACAGCGCCGTCATTTCCGTGTTGGGCTTCAAATACAAAATATCGTCGCCAAACACCTCGCGCGGGATGGCCTGCTGGTCGTACGTTTCGATGTCCATCACCACATGCCCATCGGCATCGGAATAGAGATACTCCACCTTGCGGTTGTCGAGCGTGGTCGTCTCAATGTCGTCGGTCGCCCCGACGCGCTTGTCCATGATCGTGCCCTTGCCCACGTCGCGCAGCTTGAACTGCACCTTGGCCCGCAGATTTCCCGGCGTGTTATGATCGGCATTGGTAACAACGAAAAGTTTGCCATCAATAATGACAGCCTGACCCCGCCGAACGTCGCTGGCTCGCATGTTGGTTCCTCTAAAACGATCCGAACGAATTAAAAATCCAGATTTTCAATCTTATCGCGCCGCGCAGAGGCCGTCAAAGGCGATTCTCACCGCGAAGACGCGAAGAACGCGAAGTAAATGCAAGATTCACCACAGAGGACACACAGGAAGAACAATATCTAAATTGAAACAGAATTCCCATTTACCTCCGTGTCCTCTGTGTCCTCAAGCGAGGCGCAGCCGAGCGGGTGGTGAATCTTTGATTTTGTATTTTCTCCGCGTCCTCTGCGCCTCTGCGGTGAATCCCGCATTTTCTTCGCGTTCTTCGCGTCTTCGCGGTGAAAAATCTTCTCTTCTCATGCCATTCCGCAAAGAATCTCACACCCGCGCTCCAGCTTCTCATTCGTCGTCGCATAGCTGATGCGGAAGTGCGTATCCCTCTCGCTGAACACATTCCCCGGGATGATCAGCACATTATTCTCAATCGCCTTGGTCGCGAATTCCGCCGCGGTCGTTCCCGCCGGGGCCTTGGGGAAAACATAAAACGCCCCCTGCGGCCAGGCGATCTCAAACCGCCGCTGCAACAGCCGGCACACCAAATCTCGCTTGGTTCGATAAGCCGCGACGGCCTGTTCCATCGGCACATCCATCGCCGCCAGCGCCGCGTGCTGAAAGGGGCTTGGCGCACAGACAAACGTGTACTGCTGCAACTTGGCCATCTGCGCGACAATCTCCGCCGGCCCAAACGCGTAGCCGACGCGCCACCCCGTCATGGCATGGCTCTTGGAAAACCCGCGAAGAACCAGCGTGTTCTCGTAACTTCGCGCCGCCGACGGAAGCTGCGGGCGGGACCCAGAACCTGTTTTCGAGGGCGAATCCCCCATGTCATACAAAAACGGCTCGTAAATCTCGTCGGAAATAATCAGCAGATCATGCTTCCGCGCCACCTCAACGGCCGCCCGCACCTCGGCCTCGGTCATCACAATCCCCGTGGGATTGCTCGGACTGTTCAGCATCAGCAGCTTGGTGCGCGGCGTGATGGCCTTTTCGACCCGATCCGCTCGAAAGCGAAAATCCGGATAGCTGTCCACGATCACCGGCTCCCCGCCAGCCATCGTGAGCAGGTGTTTGTACATCACAAAATAAGGATCAAGGAAAATGGCCTCATCGCCCGGGTCGATCGTCGCCATGATCGCCAGCAGCAACGCCCCACTGACGCCGCTGGTGATAAGCACGTCCCCCACATCGCGGCCAAACTCCGCCGACATTTCCTTCGCCAGCCGCTCCCGCAATGGCGCGATCCCCTGTGTCGGCGTATACCGATTCTGCCCCGTCTGAATCGCGGAAATCGCCGCGGCCTTGGCCACGTCCGGCACATCAAAATCCGGCAGCCCGATCGAGAAATTGATCGGGTCCTTCATCTTCGCGGCTAGGTCAAAGACTTTCCGAATCCCCGAGGCGTCAATCCCCAGGGCAC
>JBEKYH010000448.1:0-4108 GCA_049511115.1 Tepidisphaeraceae bacterium
CACCAAGGGGCGGATCGTGCTGGCGACGGTGAAGGGAGATGTCCACGACATCGGCAAGAATCTCGTGGACATCATCCTCAGCAACAACGGGTACACCGTTTACAACCTGGGCATCAAGCAGCCCGTCACGGACATCCTCGCCGCCTGGCGCGAAAAGAACGCCGACGCCGTGGGGATGAGCGGGTTGCTCGTGAAATCCGTCGCGGTGATGAAAGAAAATCTCGAGGAGATGAACGCGCGCGGGCTGACCGTTCCCGTGCTGCTGGGCGGCGCCGCGCTCACGCGCGATTACGCCGAGGAGACGCTGGCGGAACTTTACAAGGGTCCACTGCTCTATTGCCGCGACGCGTTTGAAGGCCTGGCCATGATGGACCAGATATCGGCCGGGAAGGTGGGAGAGGCCGTCGCGACGCAGAAGCAGCGATCGCAAAAGCGCAAGCGCCTCAAGGAACAGAGCCAGAAGGATTACGGCGACATTATCTCCGGCGCGGGATCAACCGCGCCGGCCGTCGTTATCGCGCGGGACAATCCCGTGCCCACGCCTCCGTTCTGGGGGCGGCGCGTGATCGCGGATTTGTCGCCGCGGCATGTCTTCCCTTACATCAATCGCACGGCCCTCTTTACCGCGCAGTGGGGATTCCGGCAGAAGGGGCTGACGCCGCAGCAACGGGCGCAGTTGCTTGAGGAAAAAGCAGAGCCGGTATTTGCGGCGTTGCAGAAGCGGGCCGTCGAGGAAGCGTTGATTCAGCCGCGCATTGTGTACGGATATTTCCCGGTTCAATCCAGCGGCAACGACTTAATCGTTTACCGGCCCGAGGGGTTTTCGCCGACGTCCGCGAAGGAATGGCTGCGCTTCTCTTTCCCCCGCCAATCCGCGCGGCGGCAGTTGTGCATCTCGGATTTCTTCCGTTCAGTGGATAGCCGCGAGTTCGACGTGCTCGGCGTGCAGCTCGTGACCGTCGGCTCAAAAGCCACCGAAGCGGCGGAAGAGCTGCGCAAGGCCGACCGATACCAGGATTATCTTTTCCTGCATGGCTTTGGCGTTGAATCCGCCGAGGCGCTGGCGGAATTGTGGCATAAGCGCATGCGGCAGGAGCTTGGCTTTGGCAGCGAGGATGCCACCGACATCAACGACCTGTTCCACCAGGGCTATCGCGGCAGCCGCTATAGCCTGGGCTATCCCGCCTGCCCGAACCTTGAGGACCGGGCCAAGATCGTCGAGCTGTTGAATCCCAGCGAGATTGGCGTGATTCTCACCGAGAATTTCATGCTGACGCCGGAGCAATCGACCGATGCGATTGTCGCCCACCATCCGCAGGCGAAGTATTTTGACGTGTAGAGATAGGGTATATTGCATCCATGGCCATGTTGCTCGACATTCCCGCTTCCGCTGAGGCAGTCTTCCGCCGTTTGTGGGGCAGCCAGCTCGATCGCAAGGGGCTGGAGGCGCTGGCAATTGAAGCTTACCGAGAACGGCATCTGAGCGTGGGAAAGCTGGCGGAATTGCTGGGATTTGCAACTTCCCAGCAAGCCGATCAGTGGCTTGGCGAGCATGGCGTGGCACTCAACTACTCGCCTGAGGATTACGCCAAGGATTGCCGCGTCCTTGAGCGGTTACGCCACTGATGTCCGATTTTACAATCCATTTTGCCGGTAATTTCACGCCGGAACAGATTCAGACGAGTTGGACGGATAAGCCGTTTACGGTAACGCCTGACGTGGCGGCGCTGGTTGAATCCGCCTGGCAAACCGCCATGAGCCGGCCGGGCGTTCACCTTTTCGACGGACCCATGGTCCGTCTCGATTCCTGGCAACTGGATAACGACCATCTGATTCTCAAGCTCGGCCACACGTCCTATAAAGTCTTCCTCGGGACAAATCTCTCCCATCCCGAGCTGGCGGACACGCTCGGCCCAGTCGCGTTGGCCAATCCCCTTGGCCTAAGCGCCGCCCTGGAAAGCTCTGACGGCTTTCTCCTCCTGGGCCGCCGGAACGCCAAGGTGGCGTACTATCCGAATCGGGTTCACCCCTTCGCCGGCTCAGCCGAAGGGGGTGATCTTTTCGCGGAGATGCGGCGCGAGCTGATGGAGGAATTGAGCCTGCACGATGCGGAGATCGCGGATTTACGCTGCATCGGGCTCGCCGAAGACCGAAGCATTCGCCAGCCGGAGTTGATATTTTTGGTAAGATCGACGCTGGCGCGGGAGCAAATTGAATCGCGACTAGATTTGGGCGAGCACGCCGGCGTCATGGCAATCGCGGCGACGGCCGCTGACGTTTCGGATGCATTGACGCGCGAGGAACTAACGCCGATTGCCAAAGCGACGCTGACGCTGTGGTCAAAGCAGCGCGGAATTGCTACCGGCAGGGGCCATCAGGATTGATCTATGCGCCGGCGTGCACTGTGTTCGCGGAGCTCAGCAACGATATGTTCGCCGGGAAGAAGCTCGCCGCGTTCCGCTTCGGCGGCGGCACGCTTCAATTTACTTTTGAGCGACCGGAAAGCCTCTCGCCTCGATTCAACGGCCTTCGCCGCTTCGACACGCAAGGATTTCATGGCCTTCGGCTTCTTCATGCCGTGACCGTAGCGACATCGCAATCCCATATCAAATAGTGCGACTGTGTGACCAAGAATCCAATTCGGCATTTCTCCTCCGCATTTTCTTCCTCCGCGCCTCTGCGCCTCAGCGTTCATTCCTTTTTCCCCCCTCATCGCTTACCGTAACCCCATGGATTTATCACGTGATTTACAGTTCGCCGTCGAGCTGGCCCGCGGCGCCGGGCAGATTGTCCTGGACCATTTCGGCAAGGTGGACCGCCTGACCAAGCGGCATGCCGAGGCGGTCACCGAGGCCGATCGCGCCGCCCAGCGGCATATTGTCGCGGCCTTGCGAAATCAATTCCCCGGCGACGGCATCGTTGGCGAGGAAAACGATACCGGCGACGCCATCACGTTCGACTGCCCCAATCCGATGGGCAGGAACTGGGTGATCGATCCAATCGACGGAACCAATAATTTTGTGTCGGGCCTGGGAAATTTCGCCGTCGCCATCGGGCTGCTGTATGAAGGGTGGCCAGTGCTGGGTGTGGTTTACGATGTCACGCGCGACCGGATGTACTCCGCGGCCAAGGGGCACGGCGCGTGGCTTGGTGACCAGCCGATCAAAGTGCTGAGCACGCCGCCTTCGGATAGCTCACTCATCATGATGACCAGCAATCCCCTCGATGAGCAGGGGCGATTGCCGGCCTATCCGATCCGCTGGCTCACGCAGACCAACTGGAAGATGCGCATGCTGGGGACCGCGGCGATCGAAGCGGCCAACGTCGCGGCCGGCGTGGCGCATGGCGCGGTGACCATCAACGGAAAACTGTGGGACGCGGTCGGGCCGGTCGCAATTGTCCTCGAGGCCGGCGGAGTCGTGACAACGCTCGACGGCAAGCCGATTTTTCCGTTCGATCTGCGCAACTATTCGGGGGCGCGCGTGCCGTTCCTCGCGGCGGGGCCGGCGGCGCATCCGGTATTCCTCAACGATACGAAGAAGGGTTGAGGAACTTTGGCGGGAGCTTCATTTCGGTTTGGTCGAGGGCGAGGTCGCCGGTAAGGGAATCGCTTTCCAGAGCCTTCCGCAGAACATGCGCTCGGGGCCGGCGGGCGCTGAGCGGTAGCCGGGCAATTCCGTGGAAAGATCGACGCCCCCGTTGGTGGTGATGATCCAGATTCGGCGGGCGTCGTGAAGCTGGCGCAGTGCCTCATCATCGGCCGGCCGATCCAGGATCAGGACCGGGCAGGGGATAGGGTTTGCATAGAAAGCGACCCCTTCGTAGAGCTTGGCTGGATCGGCAAGGAATAAATTCGGGGGGCTTGCGAAGACGACGATATCGCCGGGAGCCGCGACGCGGCGAAGATCGCCGCCGAGGTCGCGCCACTCGCCTTTCCAGGAGACGTCGTACGTCGCCGGCAGCGACAACAAGCACCCGGCGATTGCCGCAGCGGGGATAAGCTCGCGCAGACCCCGGCGCAGCGGCACCGCGCTGATCACGAGATAGACTGCCGGCGCGACGGCAAGCGTGTAGCAGATATAGGAAAGAGCCGCGGTCTTGAGAATCA
>JBEKYH010000449.1:0-5047 GCA_049511115.1 Tepidisphaeraceae bacterium
CGATTGAGCACATGGTAAATACCCCCGCCCTCGACCGCCCGCGCTGTTCTTGGCATTGCCAGAAGCTAGCGGAAACGGCCGGAAAAATCAATATTACGAATGTCCCCTTTTCTTCGTCCAATATTATGAATGTCCCCTTTTCTTCGCCTTATATTCACCTGTGCGGTCCGGACGATAGGAATCTGTCGTCCATTTCTCAACAAGCTGCGTTTTTTCCTCGTCGAGGCACTTAACAAGGGAAAGGACATTCATCACAAAATACTCATCTGCCTCACCTTCTACCCTGGCGGAAATCAACTCAATATCCTCATCCCCCAGCGAGCGCAATATTTGTGCGGCACGTGCGGAGAGGACGGGGGCACTCGTCGCTATATCGAATGTCACGTCACGTTTCGCCCCAGTCTTTAGAACAGAAATTTGCAACGGAGGCGCTACGTCGACTCGCCTTGCCCAAGTGAAATCCTTCCAGCGATTGTCCCCTCCGTCTGCTCCCCGTCTGTCGCGTTGGATTTCCAGCCGCCACTTATCCGGGGAATCAAGCCGCAAGAATTCGTAAAACGGGGCGTCCATCCTCGCACCTCAGTGACTAATAAGTTGGGTCAACGGATCATCGGGATCGGCCAAGGTGTTATCCCCAGCCGAGTATCCGCTGGGGTCCTGGCTCAGGAAGTCGCCGGTTTGGGTGGAGAACCAACGCGCGTTGTCGTAGTACAGGAACGATGTGGTACCGGCGATTTCCATGGCCGGGTCCTGAACCATTCCCTGATATCCGTATAGAGATGCCGTCCCGGTGTCAGGCACCAGCTTATTGCCGAAGGCGTCGAACACGACGTGATCCACGCTGGTTCCAGCTTCGTTCACCACGTCCTGCACACTACCATTTTGATCGGGCAGGAGCCAGGTGACGTTGCCGCTGTTGTGACGTTGCCGCTGTTGTCCTCCTGGGGCCTCTCCCTGAGTACATGGAGAGGGGGTAAAGGTCAGTGTCGCCACAAAGAGGAGTTACACCCTTCCTCCTGGGCAAGGGGGGAGGTTTGGTTGCCGGTGGGATCGGGGAGGTAGAGCGTCTGGGTGCCGGCCGAGACGTTGAAGTCGGCCAGAAGATCGGAGCCGTGGTAGGCGTAGAGGTAGTTGGTGGTGGTGGCGGAAGTTCCTCGGGAACTTAGCCAACGCGGCTACCGCTGGAAATCCCCGTCTTCGGCTTTGCCCGGTTCGTCGAGCAATTGAAGCGACGTGGCGGGGCCAAGGTCGGCGGGGTCGGTCCAGGATTGCAAGGCCCACACGACTTTCTTATCCGGCGTCACCTCAATCGCCTGCACGGACTTGGGCCAATCGGCGGGCTTCTTGATGCCGTTGGGGCACCAGTTGGTGATGAGGGTATTCCCATTGGCGAGCCGGTCGGCTTCCTGGAGGCTGAAGAGTTTGTAGTCGGGGACATCTTTTTGCGTGAGTTCCCAGACGGTCTGGCCGGCGGGGTTGACCTCGCGGACGAAACCTCTGTTGCTGCTAATTAGGGTATTGCCATTCTTGAGGCGCACGGCGGCCCAGGGATTGGGAACGGCGATGGACCAGATGGCTTTGCCGGTGTTGTCGTATTCGGCGACCTTGTTGTTATCCATGTGGGCGGCGAGAAATGTGCCGGCGGCGGTCATGCGGACGCGGCGGAACTGGCCGTGGGTTTTGGTGGGGGAGCCGGTGGGAAGGGTGAACTGGGTTTCGGCTTTTCCGGTGGTCAGATTGAGAACCGTGAGGGTGGCGGGGTTGCCGTTCTGGACGTACATGATCCGGTCGAGGCCGATGGGCTGGATGACGTGGACCTCAAAATTCTTGGGGGCTTCGTAACTCCAGACGACTTTTTTGTCGGCGGTGATTTTGGCCGCACCGGTCTTGCAGGCGTAGACGACGCTGCCATCCGATAGGAGAGTGGCGTCGGAGAATTCCGAATCGTTGCCGTTATCCTTGGAGGGGATGGAATAGGACCAGACCACTTTGCCGTCGCGGACGATGAACATGGTCTGGACGGGTTTGGGGTAGTTCCATTCGCCGGCGTAGAAGAAGGGGTGTTGAAGGAGGCCGTTGCCGCGGAGAATGTCGGGGGCCATTGGTTTGGCCGCCGCCGCGGGTTGGGTTGCGGGAGGGGTCTGGGCGTGCAACAGCGCGTTGTTCGTTCCCAGAATGATTGTAGCCGTCAAAGCCGCTATTCTGATTGTCCTGGATTTCCAAGCTCGCATGGTTACCTCCGCAGAAAACCGTTCGAAGTGAATGAATGCCAAGTGTATTCAATGTGAAGGGGACGAAGGTGTCAAATCTGCATCCCTCGCGAAGCCCCCTCCCCGACCCTCCCCCGGAATACCGGGGGCGGGGGATCGAGGGGAATCTATCCCCATTGCGATGGGGGCGATGGTCTGGGGCCTGGCGCTCCTCGGCAAAATCGTTCTAAACGCGCGCATTTACCATTACGGATTTGCCCTGGCGATGCCGTGTACGCTGATGGTTGTCGCGGCCGCGATTGGCTTTGGAACTCGGCCGGTTCGAGCGGCGATGTTGGGAGCGCTGGCGGTTGCCATCGCGGGCTATCTGGCTTTGGCATCGAGTTTGATGGCAAATCAAAAGTACCTTGTGGGCGAGGATGGCGATCAGTTCCGTGCCGATGAGCGTGGGTTGGCCATGAGCCAAATCCTTGAGGAATTGCGGCAGCGGGCCGGGCCGGGTCAGACGTTGGCGGTGATGCCGGAGGGAGCGATGCTGAATTTTTTGGCAGCGATGCCTGATTCGACGCCCTATTGGTCATTCAATCCTCCCTATTCGTTCTTCGCCCCCGGCCAGGGTGAGGCCGCCGGCGAGGAAAAAATGCTCGATGCGCTGCACGCCCATCCGCCGGACTGGATTGTGCTGGTGAAGGAAGATCTCGCGGATTTTGGCACGCCGTTTTTCGGAGTCGATTATGGAAAATCGCTGTACGCGTTCGTGCGGGAAGACTACGTCGCTGACGACGGCCGCGAACTAGGCGAGCGCCCGTTTGGCGATAATCACGACGAAATGCTGCTCCTGCGGCGCAAGCGGTATAATGGGCATTGATTCATCAGCCGGGAGAAGCCAATGCCATATCGCGTCGTGGACAAAAAGACGATCTACGTGGGAAAGAAAGTGCGCCTGGAGCTTCAGCACCTTGAACATGAGGCGGGCGGCGCGAGGCATCTGCACGAGGTCGTGGTCCATCCCGGCGCGGTGGTGATTTTGCCATTGATGCCGGATGAGACGGTGGTACTGATCCGCAACCGACGACACAGCATCGGGCAGGTGTTGTTGGAACTGCCGGCGGGAACGCTGGAAAAGGACGAAGACCCGATGAACTGCGCCGGCCGCGAGTTGCAGGAAGAAACCGGTTACCTCGCAGGACGCCTGGTGGCCATGCCGACCTTCTTCAGCTCGCCGGGAATCATGACCGAGAGATTGTACCCGTTCATTGCCTACGATCTGGAGAAATCGACGCGCTCGCTCGATGAAGGTGAGGAGATTGATCTGGAACCTCATCCGCTAAAAGTCGCTATTGCCATGTGCGGCAACGGACAGATTGCCGATGGTAAGACCATCGCAACATTGTTGATGTACGAGCGGTTTTTTCGGCAAATGAAAAAATGAGGGCTAAACTCGGAGCAGAGTATGGCGTATGTAGGTTTGGAGAGTGAGTTTTCCAGCAGGGCGGACATCGCCCACGCAAATCTTGAGGTGTCGCTGAGGGCATGAAGGCATGGTATGGGCTGGGAAGATCGGCCTTATTTTCGCGATCGCGGAGCCAGTTCCAACCGGCTCTCGGCGTTGCTGACCGGCTCGGTTCCGCTGTTCACCGCCTTTGGCATTCGCGTCCGCGCCCATAGCGCACTGATCGTTTTCATCCTGTTCCAACTCCTGCTGGTCTGGACCAAGGATTACGGTCCGGCCAGCAAGATCACCAGCATGGCCATGCTTTGCGGCGTGCTGCTTCTCCATGAATACGGTCACTGCCTCGCCGCCCGGGCAGTGGGGGGATGGGCGGATGAGATTCTGCTGTGGCCACTGGGGGGATTGGCGTTTCCGGATGCGCCGCGGCGGCCGGGGGCGTGGTTTTGCACAGTCGCGGGCGGTCCGCTGGCGAATGGGCTGATTTGCCTGGGCGCGGGCGGGGCGGTTCTTGCCCTGTCGCGCCATACGGCGCTGCCGATGAATCCGCTGGGGAATCTCTTACCGCCGCCGCAAATCCAATGGCGGGAGCCGGCGTTTTACTTCTGGTGGATTTTCGTAACCAGCTATTTGCTTCTGCTGTTGAACCTGCTGCCGATTTACCCTCTGGATGGCGGAAAAATCGTGCAGAGCATCGCCTGGGTGTTCGTCGGGTTTCATCGCTCCATGGTCTTTTCCTGCATCGCGGGGATGTTCGGATCGGCCGCGCTGGCGGGCGTGGGGCTGTATCTCTGGAACGACAGCACGATGATTCTGGTGATTCTCGCGGCGTGCCTGTTCTTCGCGTGCTATCAGGAGCGGATTATCCTGCGTGAAAACGGTCCCACCGAGCCTTGGCAAAGCGACGATGTGGAATTTGCCGGCGCGATCTATCGCGACGAAAAGCCTGCCAAGCGACGGGCCAACCGGCGGGTGGCGCGGATGGCCCGCAAACGAGCCCGGCTTGTGGCGGCAGAGCGCCAGAGGCTCGACAGCATCCTCGCGAAGGTTTCCGCGACCGGGCTTCGCAGCCTCAGTTGGCGCGAGCGCCGCGTCCTCCGCCATGAAACCGAACGGAGGCGCAAGCAGGAAGTGGAGCTTAAGCAGCTTCTGGCAGACTCGCCTGGGGCCGCGGGAAGCGGCGGCAGTGATTCTCGCGCTAAATGAAGTTAGGATACAGCGCAGGAACCAAGGATCACGGATGCCAACCAACGACGCGGCGTTTCAACAATGCATTAAACCTGACTGCGCCGCCACCTATGGCGTGGACCAGACGCTGGTCGCGTGCTTAAAGTGCGGCAGCCTGCTGGATATCCGCTACGACTGGAAGAAGCTGCCGGTGCCCAAG
>JBEKYH010000450.1:0-4097 GCA_049511115.1 Tepidisphaeraceae bacterium
CTTTAGAATGCACATGCTGGCGGCGTTCCTCATCGCCGTGGTGTTTACCGCATTCTACGGCGGCCTCTTTCCCAGCCTGTTAGCCATTGCCTTCTCAGCACTCAGCTTTGATTACTTCATAGCGCCCCCGGCCGGATGGGGAATTAGCGACCCCGCCGATCGCGCCCGGCTCGCTTCATTCGTTGTCGTGGCGGCCTTTATCAGCTTCCTTCACTGGCAGCGCATCAAGGCGGAAAACAAGCACCGCTCCATGGTCCAGCGCCTGTCCCTCGCATTGGAGGCCACCAAGTTCGGCGTCTGGGACCTGGACCTTCGCTCCGGTGTCGTGTGGCATTCACCGGGCATGGAAGAAATCGTCGGCCGCGGTCCCGAGGGATTCGCCACGAACTACGAAGCCTTCCGCGATTACATCCATCCCGACGATCGCGAGTTCGTCCATCATACCATCACGCGCTGCGTCGAAAACGGCGACGAATGTCAAATCCAACACCGCATCCAGTTGCCCAGCGGCGAAACGCGCTGGGTCGGCACCCGCGCTCGCGTTTTCCACGACCAGAATCACCGCCCAGAACGGCTTGTCGCCGTCACCTTCGACAATACCAACCGCGCCACCGATACTTCACTCCCCTCCCTCGACGCCCTCGCGTCCTCACGCATTGCCGCCACCGCCTGATTTCGGCTAGAATCCACAATCCGAGTTGACAGTATTCGCGGCTCTGGTTTACAGTTTGGTTTTAGGAAACGTTGTGGCAGAACTTCCCGAAGGTTACAAAGAGGTCTCCGAGGAAGACCGAAAAAAGGCGCAAGTCTTTTTCGGTCACGGCCGCACTGTGGCCTCCACCGGCAACTACGATTACGCCATCGATATGTTTCTCAGCGGCCTGCGCCTGGACCCCGACGCCAAGGATTCCCACCAGGAATTGCGCGACATCTCCCTGCGCCGCAAAGCCAGCGGCGGCAAGAGCCTGGGCATGATGGACTCCATGAAGCTCAAGAAAAATACCAAGGACCCCAAGGAAAACCTGCTTAATGCGGAGAAGCTTCTCGCCTTCGATCCCGGCAATACCGATTACATGCTCACCTTGGCCCAAAACGCCCTCAAAGCCGGGTACTACGACACGGTCCTGTGGATTGGCCCGATTTTGCAGGAAGCCGAGCTCTCCAGCCCCAAACCCAGCGTCAACGTTTTCACGGCTCTCCGCGATATCTATAAGGAACTCAAGGCCTGGAAACTCGCCTCCGAGGCCTTGTTCGTCGTGCAGAAATTCCGCCCCAATGACATCGAACTGCAGGCCGAGGCCAAGAACCTCGCCGCCTTGCAGACCATGCGCGGGGCCGGCTACGACAAGGGGGCCAGCTTCCGCGAACAGGTCCGCGACATGAAGTCGCAGTTGCGCCTGCTCGACGCGGATAAGGAGATCAACGACATTGACGTCCTGATGCGGCAGATTGGCGATGCCGAAAAGGAACTGGCCGAAAATCCCAACGAGGCCGGAAAAATAAACAAGCTGGTCGATCTGCTGATCCGAACCGAAAAGCCCGAGCTGGAGGAAAAAGCCGTCAAGGTGCTTCAGGACGCGTTTGAGCGGACCCAGCAATTCCGCTTCCGCAAAGTGATCGGCGAGATTCGCATCAAGCAATTGCAGCGCCAGGAGCGGGCCAAGAAAAAGGCCGCCACGGACAGCCCCGAATCAAAACAGGAACTGCTGGAATTCACCAAAAAGCGGTTTGAATTTGAGCTTGCCGAGCTGAAAATCTGGTCGGCGGCCTATCCGACCGACATGACGATCCGTTATGCGATGGGAATTAAGCAGTTGGCGCTGAGACAATTTGACGAAGCCATCTCCAGCTTCCAGGCCGCGCGCAATGATCCCAAGAATCGCGTCGAGGCGCTGATTCACCTGGGCACCGCCTTCTTCGAGGCCGGGTTCCTTGACGAAGCCGACGACACGCTCGGCGAACTTATCAAGGATTATCCCAACCGTGACAGCCCGCGATTCCGCGACATGTGCTACATGCGCGGCCGCGTGCTGGAAAAGAAGGGGCAGGCTGAGGAAGCGAAAAAACTCTACAGTCAAATCTTCCGTATGGAGAGCGGGTATAAGGACGTGGCTGCACGCCTGAAGAGATTACAGCCCGCCGCCAACCCAGCCCCGGCCGAAGGCGGCAACGCCAATCTATAGCATCAATTTGACCGATTTATTTCAAGGAACCTACTAGGAGAACCCAACCGTGGCCCATTCATTGTCCGCCAAGAAACGCATCCGCCAGAACGCCAAGCGCCGCGCCCACAACCGCGCCGGCAAGGAAAAGCTGAAGGACCAGACCAAGAGCTTCATGGCCGTGCTGGCCAAGGGCGACGCGACCGCCGCCGGCGCGGAGCTGAACAAGACCGCCGCGGTGCTGGACCGGCTCGCCGCCAAGCACACCATTCACAAGAACACCGCCTCCCGCAAGCGCAGCCGCCTGGCCAAGCGCCTCAACGGTTTGGCCAAGACTCCCGCCAAGGCTTAAGCGAGGCCCAAACACCATGGCCGACGCCACCTTGATGGAAAAGCTAGTCTCCCTCTGCAAGCGCCGCGGGTTCATCTACCCCGCGAGCGAAATCTACGGCGGCCTCAACGGCTTCTGGGACTACGGGCCGCTGGGTGTTCTGTTGAAGAACAACATCCGGGATTGGTGGTGGCGGAATATGGTCGAGTGCCCGCCGATCGGGCCGGATGGGCATCCGATTGATATGGTGGGGATTGATACGGCGATTATTCAGCACCCAAAGACGTGGGTAGCGTCGGGTCATGCTGGCGGATTTGCCGACCCAATGGTTGATTGTCGCGAGACGAAGAAGCGATATAGGGCAGACCATCTGCTGGTTGCGCACCTCGCGTTGATTGGAGATAAACCGGACGGAAAGGAATCCGCTCCCATTAAGGAAATTGGATACCTGGCGGTAGAGGCCGACGACGATTGGCTCAACCGGTGGCACACACGTGCGCAAAAATTGGCCAAGAAGCACCAGGGATTTCGCGTCGGGCCGGTGCTTGCGCCTGACAAATTCCAATCCTACGACAAGTTTGATGCGGAGTTGCGGCCGCGAGTGATCGGCCCCGACACCGATCAACTCGGCACTCTCACCGAACCTCGTCAATTCAACCTCATGCTTCTATCCGAAGTCGGCGCAGTCGATCCGGTCAAAGTCTACCTCCGCCCCGAAACCGCCCAGGGCATCTTCCTCAACTTCAAAAACATCACCGACACCACGCGCGTCAAAGTCCCCTTCGGCGTCGCGCAAGTGGGAAAAAGTTTCCGCAACGAAGTCACGCCGCGCAATTTCATCTTCCGCTCGCGCGAATTTGAGCAGATGGAAATGGAATGGTTCTGCCATCCCGACGAAGCGGCCAAATGGTATGCGTTCTGGAAAGACCAGCGCATGAAATGGTGGCGCTCGCTCGGCGTAGCCGAAGCGAATCTTAAATTCCGCGATCACGCGCAGGACGAGTTGAGCCACTATTCCAAGATGACCGTGGACATCGAATACAAATATCCCTTCACCGCCCCGGACTTCGGCGAACTGGAAGGGATCGCCCATCGCGGCGAGTTTGATCTCACGCAGCACGCCAAGCACAGTGGCCAGAAATTGGACTATTTCGATCAGGAATTGCAGCTCAAGCTGAAGGCCGAGGGAAAGAGCGACGAGGAAGTGAGGGCCAGGAGCCGGTATGTGCCGAATGTCATTGAGCCGGCCAGCGGACTGACGCGCGCGGTCCTGGTGCTGCTGTGCGAGGCGTACACCGAGGACGCCACGCGGCCCAGCGGCGTGTATCTGAAATTTTTGCCGCGCTTCGCCCCGATCAAGCTGGGGATTTTTCCGCTGGTGAATAAAGATGGAATGCCGGAGGTGGCGGAGAAGCTCTATCTGGACCTGCGCAAGAAATTCACCTGCGAATACGATCCCAAGCAGGCCATCGGCAAGCGTTACGCCCGCATGGATGAGATCGGCACGCCGTTTTGCATCTGCATCGATGGGCAGACATTGCAGGATCAGACCGTCACGATTCGCCACCGCGACAGCATGAAGCAGGATCGCATTGCGTTGGACA
>JBEKYH010000451.1:0-4086 GCA_049511115.1 Tepidisphaeraceae bacterium
CTCCGGACATTATCGTGGCGGCGATCGTGAACGGGGCGTCACAGGTTCAGGTGCTGGATGGCAACCCCCTGCAGCCTTTCCAGCAGTTCGTCCCCTTCGCGTCGAGTTCGGTTACCAGCATTTCCGTCTCATCAGAGGACGTGAACCTGGACGGCTTCAGCGACATCATCGTCTGCAGCGGGAGCCGGCTGAAAATATTCAGCGGCACGAATGACGCGCTGCTGGCGAGCTTTGTGGTGGGGACGGCGAGTTGAATGCCCATCCGTCTTCTCAGCCCCCTCTCCCGGTATTTCCGGGGGAGGGCTGGGGTGGGGGCTATTTCGCCGCCTTCAAAATCTCCCCCGCCTCCATCTTCCCCTCATACCTTCGCCCATTGATAAACAGCGTCGGCGTCCCCTTCACGCCGCTCCTCAGCCCGCTCTCAAAATCCGCCCGCACGCGCCGCACGTGCGATTCCCGGTTGCGGCTGGTCTCGAATTTATAAATATCCAGCCCCAGCGTCAGGGCCAGGTGGCTGTAATCAATTTCCGTAAGGTCTTTCTGGTGCCGGAATAACGCCTCGTGCATGAGCCAGAATTTACCCTGGTCGGCGGCGGCTTCGGCGGCCTCAGCCGCAGCGCTGGCATGCGGATGGATCGAATTCTGCGGAAAATGCCGGAACACAAACCGCAGCCGCTCGCCCAGCTTCTGCCGCACCTGCTCGATGACCGGCACCGCGTTGAAGCAGTCCGGGCATTCATAATCCCCGTATTCAACAATCGTAATGGGCGCATCCGCCGGGCCGATCGAGTGGTCGCGCTCCGTGACCGGCTCGGCCGAAGTGCTCCCGCGTTCTTTCGACATGTCGCCCATCACGATGCTCCAGTCCTGGCCAACCACCGCCGCCTGCGGACAATTTTTCCAGACATCGCCCGCGGGGATTTCTGACCTACAATACACCCATGACTGACGCCCCGGCAACAACCTCCGATCTCGCGGCCAAGCACCCCCTCGCCTTTCCCCAGCTTGACCGCGCCGACATCGCCGTGCTCCGCCCGCTCGCGGAAACATGTCTCTTCGAGGACCGCCAGGTCATTTTCAAGGCCGGCGACGCCGACATCGACCTGTTCATCGTCGAATCCGGCGGCATGGATATCATCAATCCGTCCGATGACAACCGCCACATTGTGACTCATTGGCCCGGCAGTTTCGCCGGCGATATCGACCTTCTCACGCGCCGCCCCGTCATCGTGACTGCCATCGCCCATGGACCCACGCGCCTCCTCCGTGTCCCCGGCGAGCGCCTGCGCGAAGTGCTCAGCAGAATCCCTCACCTGGGCGAAATAATGCTGATCGCCGCCCAGGAGCGCAGGCGCCTCCTCTCCGAAGCGGGTGTCATCGGCTTCAAAGTCGTCGGCCCAGGCAAATGCCGCGACACCATGCGCGTCCGCGAATTCCTCTTCAAGAATTTCGTCCCCTTCTCCTGGCACGATTCCGATTCTCCCCAGGGAAAACTTTTGTTGGTCGGCTGGGGCTCTCCCCGCAAGTCCCCCGTCATTGGCTTCCCCGATGGCCGCACCCTGATCAATCCCAGCCTGCGCGAGCTGGCCCAGGGCGCCGGCGTCTGGCGGCATTGCCCCGTTGACGTTGTTGACTTGGCCATCATCGGCGCCGGCCCCGCGGGAATGACCGCCGCGGTCTACGCCGCCTCCGAAGGCGTCTCCACCGTCGTCATTGATCGCCTCGGTCCCGGCGGCCAGGCTGCCAGCTCCTCAAAGATTGAAAATTTCATCGGCTTTCCCAGCGGTTTATCCGGCGCCGAACTCGCCACCCGCAGCGTGCTTCAGATGCTCAAATTCGGCGCCAGGATGGTCGCCCCCATCAATGTCGATAGCATCGACCCCGCCTCCGCCCCGGGCAAGTGTCACGTTCTCCACCTCGACTGCGGCAACAAGCTCCAGGCCCGCACCATTCTCCTCGCCGCCGGCGTTACCTGGCGAAAACTCGACGCCGAAGGCGCCGAGCGATTTGAATCGGCGGGCATCCATTACGCCTGCACCTCGGTCGAAGCGATTCTTTACGACAAGCAGGACGTCGCCGTCGTCGGCGCCGGAAATTCCGCCGGCCAGGCCGCGATGTTCCTCGCCGAATGCTGTCGCGACCGCAACGTTCACCTGTTGATTCGGCGCCGCCTGGGACCGGGAATGTCCCAGTACCTCGTCGGCCGCATCAAAGCCGCTCCCAACATCGTCGTCCATGAGGGCGTCGAGATCGCCTCGGTGCAAGGCGAGCGCCGCCTTGAGAGCGTCACCCTCCGCCAGTTCAATCCCGACAACGCCTCCTCCAAGGCCGAAAAAACCGGCGAACCGCTTCCCATCGCCGCCGCCTTCGTCTTCATCGGCGCCGACCCCGGCTGCTCCTGGCTGCCGACCGGCATCGCCCGCAACGAACTCGGCTACATCCTCACCGGCATCGACGCCCTCCGCTCCGGCCGGTGGCCCCTCAAAGACCGCGAACCGTGCCCGCTGGAAACAACGCTCCCAGGAATCCTCGCGGCGGGCGACATCCGCGCTGGTTCAACCAAGCGCGTGGGTTTTGCGGTAGGGGATGGATCGCTCGCCGTGACGTGTGTGCACAAACTCACGGCGATTCGAAGCTGATCCAGTGCAATTATTCGGCCGACCAGTCTTCCGTTCGCAAGCCTGTAATCTTGCCAAAATCGACCGAGTTTCGACTAACTAGAATTCCGTCAGATGCAATCACAATCGCCGCGATCTTAAGGTCCATCGCGCCGACTAAAGTCCGCAGCCCCCGAAATCGTTCGACGATTTTGGCGGCCGCTTCGTCATACGCCAGCACGGTCATACGGCGAAAAGTCGCCAGATGCCGCAGTAGGCGGGCATACGCGTCGATTTCCGATCGCGCTGATCGTGCGCGGTTCAGCAGTGCCATCCAGCCGCGCATCTGCTCCTCGTAGTTTATTACAGTCGTGGCAATGGAATCATCCGCTGGAAGCTCAGCGATTCGCCGTCGAATCCGTGGAGCTTCCGGGGAATCCTGGTGCGCCAGAAGGCTCAGAATGTCGGTGTCGAGAACGTAGATCATCGCTTCGCTTTTGATTTCCTCGTGCGAGGACGAAGCGATTCACGGTACTTCCGCCCCAGTTTCATTGCCTTTTCAAAGACTGGGTCACCCGCGAATTTGCCGTAGAGGTCATCCAGCCACGCGCGCCCTGACGCACCCGATTCTTGTTGCTTTCGCAATCCGGCAACCTGCTCTTCGAGGGCTGCCACACGCCGTTCCAACCTGGCCGACATCTGGGTGCTCCATTCGTTGACTACAAGCAATTATACCATCGGCATTGCAAACGGGCGAAAAATCAGACGGTACGCGCGATATCACCGGTAGTTCAGCCCCGCATCCGCCCCTCAATCCTCCCAACCAGCCTCAGCAATCCATCCAAAATCGTCAGCGGGTGCGGCGGACACCCCGGAATATACAGGTCAATCGGCACCGTGGATTCCGCGCCGTTATGCACTTCTGCGTGTCCGTTGTACGGTCCGCCTGAAATCGCGCACGCCCCGACGGCGATGACTATCTTCGGCGATGCCACTGCGTCATATGTCTTCTTCAAAGCCAACCGCATATTTTCGGAAACGGCTCCGGTAATCAGCAATCCGTCCGCGTGGCGCGGCGACGCGACAAACTGAATTCCAAACCGCCCCAGGTCCCAGCCGACAGTCCCGAGAACATTCACGTCCGCCTCACAAGCATTGCAGCCCCCGGCGCTCACCTGCCGCAGCTTCAGCGACCTGCCCAGGATTTTCTTGAGCTTCGCGTCCAGCTCGCCGGCCAGCTTCATCTCCCTCTCCGGCTCAAGCACCAAATCCTCGCGCTGTCGGACTGCCAGTCGGTATTCCCGCGTATATTGGATCGCCCCGGTGGGGCAGGCGGTCGTGCAGTCCGAGCAAAACAAGCACCGTCCCAGATCAATCCTCACCTTATCCGTAATGGTGATCGCCTGCGTGGGGCACGCCTTAGCACACTCCTCGCAGCCCTGGACACATTTACCCGCATCAATCACCGGCCGCCCGCGAAAGCGCTCGG
>JBEKYH010000452.1:0-4081 GCA_049511115.1 Tepidisphaeraceae bacterium
TGCTTGTCGATCTGCATACTGGTGCGATAAGCCCCCATCGACGGGGTGTCCAGGATTTTGCGATCAGGAAGATCGGGGGGCAGTATTATGCCTTGGGCCGCCGCCGCGGCGATCACTTCCGCCATCAAACGCCGCAAGAGCGCAATGCCATTTTCAGACCCGATGAGCTTGTCGGTGGTCTTATTCAGAAGCGCCCCCAGGCAATTGAATGGGATGTTCCAAACCAGCTTTTCCCATCGCCCAAAGCGGAGATCATCGAGCACCTCGCAGCGGATTTGGCTGTCGCAAAACATCCTGGCGATTCGATGCGTCTGCCCGGTCGGCGGCCCGCTGAATTCGCCGATTTTGATATGCCCGTGATCCAGATGCCGGATGGTCCCGTCCTCCAGCCGGTTAATGCAGACGAACGCCAGACCGCCCAGAATACGGCTCGGCCCAAACAGCTTCGCCAGTTGGTCTTCGTTTCCCAAACCGTTTTGTAGGGTCAAAATCTGCGTGGATTCGCCTACCAGCGGCCCGATCAGAGGCTCGTATAAATCATTCGCCGTTGCCTTCAGGGTCACCAAAACCAGATCGGCCTTGGGCATCCGCGTCGGGTCGGAATAGACGTGCAACTCCTGCGGTGGGATGCGGAAGTCCCCGTCAGGACTTTGCACCACAAACCCGCGCGCTCGCGCCTCTTCCAGGCCCGACCGCATCAGGAAATGGACGGAATTGCCATGCTGAGCGAGGCGCGCGCCGTAATACCCACCCACCGCGCCGGCGCCGACTACCGCAATCACAGGCGACATGGCCCTATTTGGCTAGCTCCGCTTCGATGGCCGATACAACTTCCGTAGAATCCGGCTGCGTCTTTGGTGTGAACCGGTTTACGATCTTCCCGTCCTTGCTGATAAGGAACTTCTCGAAATTCCAGGTGATATCGCCGGGAAACTTGGGATCGGTGTCGGGGGACGTGAGGAACTTGTACAAGCTGCACTGATTGTCCCCCTTCACGTCCACCTTGGAGAACATGTCAAAGGTCACGCCGTAATTCTTGGTGCAGAATTCGCTGATGTCCGCGTCCGTGCCCGGCTCCTGTTGGCCAAAGTCATTGGATGGGAAGCCCAAAATGACAAATCCCTTGTCCGAATACTTCTTGTACAGCGCCTCGAGCGGGGCATACTGGGGCGTATTCCCGCATTTGCTTGCCGTGTTGACGAAGAGAATGACCTTCCCCTGATACTGGGCAAGATTAACATCCTTCCCGCCCAGCGACTTCATCGTGTAATTCAAAACCGGCGGCACATTTGCTCCCGTTGGCTGGGTCGCCGGCACGGACGTGGTGTCGTCGGCCAGGGCGATCAAAACCGTTGAACCAATCAGGCCAGCCAAGGCCAGCGACGCGATGCCAATAGATTTCATGACATTCCCTCTGTTGGTGACTAAAAGACGACAACCTGGAGAGAAGTGTAATTATTCCGCCTAACTATTCCAGTGGCGAGGTTGCCACACTCACCGATGCGTGTGACGCACAATTGTGGCGAAAGGCGAAGAGCCCTCATCCCAACCCTCTCCCTGAGTACATGGAGAGGTGGTAAAGGGGAGTGTCGGCACAAAGAGGAGTTACACCCTCACCGATGACCGCCGCCGCCATGGAATCCGCCCCCGCCAAATCCGCCGGGATGGAATCCACCGCCTCCGCCAAGGTGAGATGGAGGCATCCCGCGGCCGAATCCGCCGTGGGGGAATCCGCCATGGTCGAATCGCCCGCCGTAGAACCCGCCGCCGTAGATGGTAATTCCGCCGCCGTACGGCAGTCCATTGTCAAAGTAATAGGGATCGCCATACGGATACGCATATGCGCTGGAGTCTGGGTAAGCGTAAGTGATAGCAGGGGACTCATCTTCCGGGTAGTAGCTCGTCTGCGGGGCCGGGCTAACGAAAACCTGCACCGGCGGCCGCGCGGCTGGGGCTTCCTCCACCTTGTTGCGCGTCAGCGGCAGCCTTAACTGAAGCTGGGCCGACAGCGCGTCCTCGACCTTGAACAAATCCTTCAAATCCCCGGTCGCTATCACCGACCCCGTCGCGCGGCCGTCGGCCACGCTCACGATCGACCCGTTAACGCGCACCTGCCCGTTTACGACGTGATACGTCCCATAGACCACAAACTGCGCGCCCGCCGCCAGCCCGTCTTGAATGGCCTCAGCCTGGCTGTCCGGCAGCTTGGCTGGCGCCGGCGTAAATGTCACCTGATAATTCTTGAGAAGCTCCGACTTCAAATCCCAATCGACAGCCTCCGAGATCCACGCATCCGCCGCATTATTGCCAATTTCGCGGAAGGGCAGGATCATCACCGACAAGCTCGCATTGGGAGCGACGTTCGCCGCCTGCGCAACCGGAGCGGGTGCGGGCGGAGCGTCTGCGAGCGCAGGCGATATTCCCATCATAAGAGCCGCTGACGCTGAACATGCCGCTGAGATGATTAAGGAGGAACGCATAGCAAACCTCATTTCATACTTCTCAGCCTCCACCTCATTCTAGTCACGCCCCGGCGACCCGATCGTTACAACCTTCTGTGCCGTAAACGCGTTATAAAATTTGATCGATCCTGGAATGGCAACGAATCAATCTGCCTTTGCGCGAGCTCACGGTTGCCTTAGCCCCTTGAAGGCGAGCAGGTGCGCCCCCCAACCCAGCAATATTCCCGGCGGCAGGTCAACCAGATAGTGTTGCTTGGTCGCCAGAGCGGAATAGGCAATCAGCAGGACCCAGATGGGAAGCCCCGCCGCCAGGATTCGCTTACATCTGCCCCGCGACAACCCAATGGCGACACACGCCGAATACGCCGCAATCGCCATGTGCATTGACGGGAACGCGTTCAGCGGCGAATCAACGCGCGTCTGCAGGGCGTACAGCCCGGCAGCGGGAATGGAATCGGGTCGTGGGCAGCGCACGGGCCAGAGAATGAAGAAGCTAAATCCGACCATCGTGATCGCCGCGAATCCGATTGCATATCGCTTTATTTCATCGCGCGTTGTCGCCAGCCATATGGCAGGCGCCATGAGGCAAATCGATTCGTAGACCCAGATCCACCCCGGTGAAAATCCGATCCATCGATCGATGGGAGTTAGTCCGAATTCAACCGCTGACCTTAGTGGATACCGTTCGACGAGCTCATAGCCCGTGCAATAAAACAGCCAGAGGGACGCCGCAAGCCAGATCTTCATCCGCCAATGGCACCCCAGGGTATCCAACGGAAACGCTTTGCGATCAACCATCAGCGCTGTCCCGCCGGGGAATCAGATTGCGGTAGAGTTGATCAAACGCGTACGCGCCCAGGTCCAGGCCCTGCCGAATCGCGGCTTGTTCTTCGGCATCATCCCAGGCAGGTTCGACGATTGCGAAGAATTCATCTGCGTGACGCACATCGAGTTCCGCGTGCAATGCGTAATGGGCCAGATTCGAGGCATTCACCCATCCCCGCTCCACAACCGTTTTTCCGATAAAAGCCGACGCGCCCGCGAACGCGTGCTCCACGATGCCAAGGCAGCAAACCCCCACGGCAATTTCATCGCTCAAACTCGCCGCCATCAGCACACTGTTGAACGCGTGCACTGCCGGGCCCATGGTGATGCCCGCGTGCTCAGGGCTTTGTCCGCCGATGCTGGCCAGGAACTTTCTAAACGTATTCTGGTGAAATTGCTCCCGGCGAAAATCGCCATGTTCTTCGACGATATTGTGCAGAAGGTCGAGCCGCTGGGCCGGCTCGGCCATGCGCGAGATCAATGCCGCCATCGGGCGCGCAAAATATCGAACCGCGAAATAAAACTGCTCCTGCGAGGCGCGAAAATTCTCCAGCGACATCGCTCCGTTCGCCATGCCAATGAAATAGGGGTTGTTTACGAAACCAACCCGGGCAAGGCTCGCGTTGGCGCACGAAGTCACGCGCGGCGCAAGGCTCATGGCTAAATCTCCGAACTGTTAATATTCCAGGCCTGGTTGCTTTCCAACCCGAAGCCGTAAATTGTCGCCGGCGCGAGAACTTTTTCCAGCGGGCCAAGAGCCATCTCCACCGCTTCCCTATCCCTTTGCGCGATCG
>JBEKYH010000453.1:0-4078 GCA_049511115.1 Tepidisphaeraceae bacterium
GTGCCTGGGGATCGGCATCGTGGGTTTATGGGTCCCCTACCCTTGGCCGCAGCCGCCGGCCCAGGAACCGCCGCCGATTCAGGCGCAGTTATTGAAAGTTCAGATCACACGCGAGGAACTTCCTCCGCCGCAGGTGAGTCAAACGGCCGTCCCGCAGGCGCCGGACGCGGACGATCCGCAACCGCCGGCGCCACCTGCTATGGCGGCAGCGCCGCCGCCACCGCCGGCGCTCATGTCCGTGGCGGCGCCTAGCCCGCAGGTCGCTTTCGCCATGCCGGTGAAGGGACCGGCGAAAATAGTGGATGCGAGTAAAGCTGTGCCCGCGCGCCCGGCGCCGACGCCGGCGACGCAAGTCGCCTCGGCGGGTCCACCCGCTGTTCGGCGCATCGTCTACGGCCAGGGCGAGGGCGTGCAGCCTGCGCCGGAATATCCGCGCGAGGCGGTAATTGCGCACGAGCAGGGAACGGTCCTGGTCCGTTTCACGGTTGACGCAGAAGGCAACGTCCAATCCGCCGAGGCGGAATCGCCATCTCCCTGGCCGCTGCTGAATCAGGCGGCTATCCGCGCCGTGCAGGACACCTGGCGGTTCGCGCCGGGCGCGCCCCGCTCATACGAAGTCAATATCCAATTTCAATTGCGAGCTCGCTGAATTGAGAGATGTTTTATGAGTGTATCTCCCGGCAATTTCGTTATAGGCAACATCGTCGTGGACTACTTTATCCAGGGCGGCCCGATCATGTGGCCGATCCTGGCGGCATTTCTCGCGGCGCTGACGGTCGTCATCGAGCGGGCCCTGTGGTGGGCCAATTTGAAACGACGCACGCGCCCCGGGCCGCTGGCGAAAAGCTACGAGGCCATCGCCGGCGGGGACTTCGACCGCGCCTTGCAACTGACCGACCGCACCAGCGACCCATTTTTGCGAACCGTTCACGATGGGCTCATCAACGCGCACAGCTCGCTGCTGGGGGCCATGCAGATTCGCGCTTCCGATGAGCTTGAGCGCGGCGAGCGCATGCAATGGGTGCTGGGAACGCTCATCACTCTTGCCCCCCTGCTCGGCCTGCTCGGCACCATCACCGGCATCATGCGTTCGTTTCATTTCGTCGGTGACGAACAGCTTGCGCCAACCAAAGTCAGCGGCGGCATTGCCGAGGCGCTTATTGCCACCGCCTGCGGCTTAGGCATCGCCATCATGTGCCTGATTCCTTACAACTTTTTCAATCGCCGCCTGGCTCATTTCCGCGGGCGGCTGGAGCGCACCATTAATCACGTCGAGCTTCTCGTCGAGTCGGCCAAACATCATGGGCACGATCTGGAAGAATTCGCGCGGCAACGCGCCGTGAGCGAGCGGCGTGAAAGTCTCGAACCGCTCGGCAAGCCTCTCGTCGAGAGCAAAGGAGCCTGACCCATGCCTGTCAAATTATCCTCCAAACTGCCGACTGAAAGTGCCGAGGCGCGGATCGAGATCATTCCGCTGATTGACATCATGTTTTTCCTGCTGGCGGCGTTCATGCTGGTGAGCCTGAGCATGGTGAACGTGCGCAGCGTCAAGGTCAATTTGCCAACCGCCGTGAGCGCCACCACGGACCAGAAGCGAGATTTTGTCGATGTATCCGTCGATAAATCGGGCGCGATCTTTCTCGACAAACGCCGCGTGGGGGCAAACGAACTGGCAGCCGCGCTGGTTGATCAGCAAAAGAGTAATCCCGATTTGCGCGTGGTCGTGAGCGGCGACCAGGATGCGCGGCATGGCGATGTGGTGCGGGCGCTGGACGCGGTGCGAACCGCCGGGATTGATAAGGTCGCCCTGGAAATTCGGTCGCAATCTCAGTCATCCGAGCAGTTGCCTGCCCAATCTCAGGCCACGCCATGACGCGAGTGATCACCTTCCTCAACTTTCTTGGCGTAGCCGCGCTGGTGGCGCTCTCTGTTCAGCAGTGGCAGGTTAACCGCGCGCTGAATCTTAAGGCCGCCGATCTGGAGCAGATTCGCCTGGATCAGACCGCAAAAATCGCCGCGCAGGATAAGGCCATCAAAGGGTACCTCGCCGATTTGGATGATTTTCGGGAGCGGCTGGATATTTCCGAGGCGGCGCTGAAAAAGAGCGAGGACCTGGTGGCGCAGAAGAACATTCAGATCAACCAATTGACCGCCGAGCGCGAGAGCCTGCTGGCCCAAATAGACGACCTGAAAAAGTCGCTGGCCACCTGGCAAGCGGCCGTCGCCCAGAGCGATGCGGCGCTTAAACAGGATGATGCCCAGATCGCGCAACTCGCCGCCGACCGCGACGATGCGGTGGCCAAATTCAACGATCTGGCCAAAAAATACAATTCCCTGGTGGAGGATTGGAACAAACAGCAGGCGGCTCTCGCAAAAGCCGCCGCGGCGGCGACGCAGCAGGCCAAGTAGAGGGTGGACGCGGGGAAGCGGGTGAGGTACGTCGAAGACTTTTAGGGCTGCGGTGCGCGACTGGTGACCGGTGGTCCGACTTAGAGGTTCGCGTCACGTTCGCGTCACCTTTAGTTCTCCCCCACGTTAGTTCTCCAGAACGGCTGCGGCGATGTAGGGGAAAACGAAAGCACAAACCGGGTAAATCGCCAACGAATCATCGTTTCTAGTACGTCTAAACTACGCGACGAATCATGTGGTTCAGGCAGATGTCCATGTGATGCGCTCACTGTTGCACGAGCGCTAATAAGAAGCATTCCATATGTTTAGAAGGATTAGAGCCGCGTCGAAAACTTCTGCTGGGAGGAATAGAGGAAACAGACGGGGCGTATAGCCGTATTTTTTCGAGCGTGCGAAAGGATACCGCATCATGGAAAGCACTAAACCTTCGGCCGGCGACAATCAACCCGAGCCAGGCTCCAGATCGACCAGCGCGGGGTCGGGCGCAGGAAATGAGGTTGTTTCGGCCGCGCCTGTCCAGCGTATGTCTCCCGCGGTCCAGCCGCCTGCTTCCGCGCCGCTTAACGGTCCGCGCAAAGCCGAGGCGCCCCCCGAGCCCGTGTCCACTGCGCGCCGGGGCACTGGGCGAAAATGGTTCATTTTGGCAGCGCTCATCTTCGTTCTGGCTCTTTCGGCGTACTTCTTCACCCCGGACATCATTACGGCGTTGAACACCGTCAGCACGGACGACGCCTATGTCAACGGCTACGTCACGTTCGTGGCTGCGAGAGTGCCCGGGCAAGTCGTCAGCGTCCTTGTCGACGACGACTTCCGCGTAAAAAAAGGGGACCTTCTGGTCGAGCTGGACAAGACGCCCTATGAGGTTCAAGTGGAGATTAAGAAGGCCGCCCTGGTAACTGCCCAGGCTAACCTGGACGCAGCAAGTGCCCAGGCACGCGCGGAGGTGGGCTCGGCGCGAGCCGCCCGGTTCGCACTCCAGCATGCCATCGAATCGGTCGATACCCAGGTCGCAGATCTCCGCGCCGCCGTCGCCACGTACAACAGCAGCCAGGCGGCCCTGGACCTCGCCAAGTCAAACCTCAACCGTGCCGAGGCGCTGGCGCCTAACGGGGCCGTCAGCCAGCAGGATCTGGACGTGCGGCGAGAAGAACTCAAGGTCGAAGCGGCTGCCGTTGAACAGTCTCTTCAACAGGTCTACGCGGCCCGCGCTGGTCTTGGTCTTCCTACCGAGCCGGCCCAGGGCAAGCCACTGGATGACGTCCCCCCCAACCTCGACCAGAATTTCTCCACCGTCAGCCAGGACCTCGCGGCTTTGCAACAGGCCGTAAGCCAATTAGGCTATCGCTTTGTCCAGTGGAATGGCACGCCGAATGAGGTCATTGAGCAGTTCCTCAAGCTGGACGCTCACGGCAACATAAACAACATCGTAAACTATCTGCTCACTAACGCACCGGTCATTAAGCAGGCCCAGGCCAATCTCCTCCAGGCCCAAAGTGACCTCGATCAGGCCCAGTTAAACCTCAGCTATTGCGACGTCGTCAGCGACATCGACGGCGTGGTCACCGGTCGCAATGTGAACCCGGGCGACAATGTCGCGACCGCACAAGACCTGATGGCCGTCAGGTCCCTCAAGGAGATTTGGATCGATGCGAACTTCAAGGAAACGCAA
>JBEKYH010000454.1:0-4075 GCA_049511115.1 Tepidisphaeraceae bacterium
AATGAGCGAATTGCTCGATCAATTGCTTGTTGCCACACAATTCCGCAACCTGGGCGTCCGGGGGGATTATGACGACGTCAATTATTCTCTTCGGATCGACATTGTGCTCGTTGCGTAGATTGCGAATTGCTGTGACGATCTCCTGAACACGATCAACGACATCGGTACCGGGGAATAATGCGCCGCCCTTTGGCCAGTTCGCAAGGATAAGCCGAAGCGAGGCCGGACATTCAAGGACGTTGGGGATCCCGCGTTCGGGCCGCGCATCATTCAAATGCCACCAGAGAACTTCGGTGATAAATGGAATCATTGGATGCAGGAGACGAAGCGCTCCGTCCAATACCGCAACCAATACCTCGGCGCTCAGCGCCGCCCTGGCTGGGTCTTTCAATGAGGGCTTAATAGCCTCAAGATACCAGTCGCAGAAATCACGCCAGAAAAAGTCGTAGCAAGTCTTGGCATATTGATCGAAACGATACGATTCGAGTGCCGCATTGGCGTCCGCTACGGCAGAATTGAACCTGCCGATAATCCACCGCTCGATTAACGTCAGGTTTGCTGGATCGAACGGGGCGGCTTCGGTTTTCGCCGGGCCGATTGGCATGGATTGGATGCTGTCCAGCGTGAGGCGCGCCGCGTTCCATATTTTGATCGCGAAGCGCCGGCCGATGTCGAATTTCTCCGAAGTATTTCGCCCCTGCGCATCCTTTTTCACCGGCAGGCGGGCGTCCTGGGTTTCGGTGGCCATGAGGGTGAGGGTGAATCGCAACGCGTCGGCGCCGTGGGTGTCGATGATTTCGACGGGGTCCACGCCGTTGCCTTTGGACTTGCTCATCCGCTCGCCTTTGCCGTCGAGGATGGTGGGGTTGATGGCGACGTCGAGGAAGGGGATACCCAGACGCTTGCCGAGGTCGCGGCGTGCATCGTCGGGCGAGGACTGAGGACTGCCTGCGGCGAGCGCAGTCGAGCCGAGGACTGAGGACTGGGCCGAAGAACCCTCACCCCGGCCCTCTCTCTGGGTACTGGGAGAGGGGGAAGGTTTGGCGGATTTGTAGGGTGGGCAGTGCCCACCTTCTTCCGCCGAAGTGGTGGGCGATGCCCACCCTACGGAATTGGGGGCGCCTTCGCCCATGTTGTACATGCCGGTCATCACCATGCGGGCCACCCATAGGGTGATGATGTCGCGGCCGGTGAGGAGGACGCTGGTCGGGTAGTATTTTTTCAGCTCCGGGGTTTCTTCGGGCCAGCCGAGTGTGCTGTGCGGCCAGAGGGCGGAGGAGAACCAGGTGTCGAGGACGTCTTCGTCACGCCGACAGCCTTCGCTCTCGGCAAGCTGTTCCAGCTCAGGGTGTCCTTCGGCGATACAGATGCGTATCTCGGTTGCCCTGCGTCCATCGGCGAGGACAACAGAATTCGTTTGCGCGGCGGAAAACTCGTTCTGAAAATTACTCAAGATTGCAGTGTCGCCATTGGACTCGCGAGCAGTCAGGCCGCGAACCGATTCCGCCATGCTTCCAGCATTCGGATCGGCTTCCACCGATATTACACGGCTCCACACCGGAATCCGATGCCCCCACCAAAGTTGCCGCGAGATCGGCCAATCGCGTTTCTCGCCTAGCCACGCGAGATACTGCTGGGCATGTCGCTCGGGGAAGAATTTGATCGTCCCATTGCGCACCACTTCCAGCGCCGGCTCGGCCAGCGGGGCCATCTTCACAAACCACTGGTCGCTCAGGTATGGCTCAATCGGCGTCTTGCTCCGGTCGCTGTGGCCGACCTGGGTTTCGTAGGGTTCTTCCTTTTCGAGCAGTCCCAGTGCCGTTAGATCCTCCACGACTTTTTTTCTTGCCGCGTCGCGCTTCATGTCGGCGTATTTACCACCATTGGCATTGATGGTGCCTTGGGGGTTGAGGATGTTGATGATGCCGATCTCATCGGGTTTGCCCTGGTGGCGCTGCCAGACGGCGTAGTCGTTGGGATCATGCGCGGGAGTGACCTTCACCACGCCGGAGCCGAACTCCATGTCAACCAAAATGTCGTCGGCAATGATGGGGATCAGCCGATCCGTCAGGGGCAGGCGGACCTTTTTGCCAATGGCCCAATTCCAGCGCGGGTCCTGCGAATGAACGGCAACGGCGGTGTCGCCGAGCATGGTTTCGGGGCGCGTGGTGGCGACGGTCATGTAGGTCGGGCGAGGCGAAGAAGAACTCACCACAGAGGACACAGAGGACGCAGAGGTCAAACCAGAATTCAATTCTTCTTTCTTCTCTGTGTCCTCCGTGTCCTCTGTGGTGAGATTCTCTTCGTCCACGATCGGGTAGCGGATGTGCCACATGCTCGTCTTGACGGTCTCGTGGTAAATCTCGTCGTCGCTGATGCTGGTTTGCAGTTGGATGTCCCAATTGACAAGGCGTTTGCCGCGGTAGATGAGGCCGTCTTTGAAGAGCTTGAAGAAGGTCTGCCGCACGGCTTTGGCGCACATGTCGTCGAGGGTGAAGCGGGTGCGGTCCCAATCGCACGAGCATCCGAGGCGGCGGAGCTGCTCGATGATGCGGTTGCCGTACTGCTCCTTCCAGGCCCAGATGCGGCGGACCAGTTCCTCGCGGCCGACGTCGTGGCGGGTTTTGTTTTCCTTTTCCTTAAGCTGCTTTTCGACGACCGCCTGCGTGGCGATGCCGGCATGGTCGATGCCGGGGACCCAGAGGGTGTTGAACCCGCGCATGCGGTGCACGCGGGTGAGGATGTCCTGCAGCGTGTTGTTGATGGCATGGCCGAGATGGAGGGCGCCCGTCACGTTCGGCGGCGGAATGACGATCGTATAGGGCGGGCCGGGGCGCGCGGGGTCGGCCGCGAAACATTTCTCTTCAAACCAGACGCGATTAGCCTCCGCCTCGACGGCGGCGGGGTCGTAGGATTTGGGCAACTCTTTGGTCGTGTTGGTCGTCATGGTCGATCTCGATTGAATCGGGGATACTACGGCGGAGCGTGAGGCAAGCCAATGGCGGCGCTGGCGCAAATGGTTTGGGAAAAGAAAAATGAACGCCGAGACACAGAGACGCCGAGGAAGACAGGAGGAGGGATGCAAATTCTGAATTTGGTCTTCTCGCGCGGCGGTTTGGGCCGCCGCGTTCTTAGAGTGCCGGATTGCCAAGGAGGAGCGTAGCGCCCTCGTTTAGGAAGCGCCGACAAGCGCTCTATCCCCCTCTCCATGTACTCAGGGAGAGGGCTGGGGTGAGGGTTCTTCGGAGCGGGTAAAAGCTTCTGGTCGGAAAAAAATGCACCCTCACCCTAACCCTCTCCCTGAGTACATGGAGAGGGGATCAGAGACGCCTGGCACGCGCGGAATTATGGCTGGAGTTCTGCGACATCTTCTCCTCACCCTGCGGCTGAATTTCCGCAGCCGGATGCCGATTATCTATGGGTATCTGGTGCCGGTGTTTTTTTTGATTGGATTTGCCGCGGTGTTCCGCGGATCGGTTCCGCCGCTGTCGCGGGAACTGGGGCAACTGTTGACGATCAGTGTTTTGGGCGGGGCGTGCTTCGGCATGCCCACGGCGATGGTCGCCGAGCGCGAGCGGGGGATATGGCGGCGCTATCGGCTGCTGCCGCTGGCGACGGGGGCGCTGGTGTGCAGCACGATGATCGCGCGCCTGGTGCTGGTGGCGAGTGCTGCCACGCTGCAAATCCTGCTGGCCATGTGGATATACGCGATGCCGCTGCCGGCGCACCCGATTCAGTTGGCGGCGGCGTTCGTTTTTGTCTGCTGGGCATTCCTTGGCATGGGGTTGGTCATTGCCATGCTGGCGGAAAACGTGCCGGCCGTGCAGGCATTGGGGCAGGCGATCTTTCTCCCCATGATTCTCATCGGCGGCGTAGGGGTGCCGCTGGCGGCGCTGCCGGATTGGGCGCAGCGCGTGGCGGACTTTTTCCCGGGTCGATATGCGGTTGAGGCTCTGGACGCAACGATTACGGGCGTGGGGTTGAGTCATTCGGGCTACAGCCTTGCGGCGTTGGTCGTCATCGGGGCTGCCGCCTGCTTCGCGGGCGTGAATATGTTCCGCTGGGACGCGGGAGA
>JBEKYH010000455.1:0-4059 GCA_049511115.1 Tepidisphaeraceae bacterium
ACCTACAACGAGCTGAACTTCGTGCCTGCGACGACTTTACTGCCGCAGTCGGGCACCAATACCACCGGCCCGCTGGATGGCAACGACAGCTTCATGCTGCCGACCGACGACAACTAAACCTTCGCTGGTACAGCACGGTTTAACGATTCTCCGGGGCCTGCCCATTGGCAGGCCCCTTTTCTGTTTCATTCCCGGATACTGCACGCTGTCAGTCGCCCTGCCCAAAGCGAAATATTTGAGCGCGACTCACGACTACGTATAAGATTGCAAAAACTTGTATCAAGCTTGTCCGCTGCCATACGGGGCGGGGTAAGGAGCGCTCTATATGCTCGGCGAAATCATCTGGGACCAAGATTCCATCGCTGTCGTATGCGTGATGGCGGTCCCAATTCTTGGCATGTTCTCACTAGCCTGGGTGCAGGTAGAGCGCCGCAAATCAGACAACGCGCTCAAACAGAGCATGGTGGAACGTGGAATGTCCGCGGAGGATATCGAGCGCGTCATAGCCGCCAAAGGACCGAAAAGCTGACGCGAGATTATCAGCCGCCGACTGATCTTCCCACTGGCCCTGTGACGATGAAGGAGTATACTAGACCCCGGCGGACGGATCCGCCGAGCTGAAGTTTTCAGCGAGGAGCGGCATGGATGCCAAATATTCTCTGGGGGAACCCCGGTGCCTGCTCTCCCGGGAGGCGCTGCTTCACAATGCGGGCCTGCTTCGCCGGACCGTCGGCCATGGCGTAAAGATTTGCGCCATCGTCAAGGCTGACGCCTACGGGCACGGCGCGGCCTTCGTCGCCGACGCGCTGTGCAATTTTTCCACCGATGAACTCGAAGGGCCGCTCGCCGATGCGCTGGCGGTCGCGGATCTAGACGAAGCGGCCGCGCTGCCGGACGTGCCGCTGCCGCTGCTGGTGCTGCGGCCGGTCGAGAACGCATTCCTCGGGCGGCAACGGGCCAAACTCGAAGCGGCCGTGCGCGGGGGATGGTCACTCACCATCGCCCATTGCGCCGCGGCCGACGATCTGGCGCGGATCGCCGCGGCCTGCGGGCAGCGGGCCAATGTGCAGGTGATGATCGACACCGGCATGTCGCGGGCCGGTTGTTCCCTGGCCGATTTCGACGAGTTGCTGGAGAAGATTTTCTCGCTGCCGGTCCTGCGGCTGAGCGGAATCTACACGCACTTCGCCTGCGGGGAGGTCGCGGATCATCCCTATTCGGCGCAGCAGCTTTCCCTGTTTCTGGAACTGACCAGCCACGGCCGCGGCGCCAAAATCCCGCGCCATGCCGCGGCCAGCGGCGCGATTTTTGCCCTCCCATCCTCGCGGCTCGATATGGTGCGGCCGGGGATCAGCCTCTATGGCATCGATCCGATGTGCAAGCCGTGCATGGAACGGGCGCTTCGGCCGGTGCTGAAATGGACCGCCCCGCTGGTCGGCATCCGGTCGGTCGCTGCGGGTACCACCGTCGGATACGGCCAGACCTACACGACGAATGAACCCGCTCGAATCGGCTTGCTCCCCGTGGGATACGCCGACGGATATCTGCGCCAGTTTTCCAACCGCGCTGTCGTCATGCTCCAGGGCCGGCCCGCGCCCGTGATCGGGCGCGTGAGCATGGACCTGACCACCATTGACCTGACCCAATTCCCGCAGGCGAGCATCGGCGACGAAGTCACGCTGCTGGATGACGATCCGCTTTCGCCGGCCAGCGTTTACAAGCTTGCCGAATGGGGCCAGACCATCCCCTACGAGATTCTCTGCAAGATCGGCCCTCGGGTGCGGCGCGTTGTCGTCGAGCCGCCGGATCCGGCCGCGGCGCCGTGGCGCGCCCCTGCGGCGAAAGCCCGCGAAGATTGATATACTTGCCCCACGGGCGATGGCCAAGACTTTCAAACACTCCGGCGACTTAGGCGATATCATCTTCGCGCTCCCGACGGTGCGGGCGCTGGGGGGCGGCGTATTGTACCTCGACCCCAAGGGCGGCGACGGCAACCCCATGATGGTCTGGGCCGACAAGACGCGCACGCGCCTGACCGCCGGCGGAATCGATTCCATTAAACCCGTCTTAATGCGCCAACCCTATATTGAGGACGTGCAATACTGGAACGGCGAGACCGTCGATTACGATCTGGATGTCTTTCGCCGCCACGTCCAATTCAACAATCTCAGCGATTGTCATCTTGCGGCATTCGGCCTGCCTTCGTCCGAGCGCGACCGGCAATGGCTGGAAATTGACGACCCGATCACGGTGGAAGGCAAAACCATCGTCATATCGCGCACGACCCGCGTGCACGGCAATCACGCCTTCTGGGAACTGGCGCTGACGCAGATCAAGGATATGTGCCTCTTCGTCGGATATCCCAAGGAGCATGAAATCTTCGTCTACACCTTCGGGCACGAGGTGGCCTATTATCCGACGCCGGACCTTATGACGATGGCCCGGCTGATTGCCGGATGCCAGCAGTTCGTCGGCAACCAATGCCTGGCGCACGCGCTGGCGGAGGGCATGAAGAAAAACTTGATCAACGAGGTTTATCCGCTGCATCCGGCGGCGATTTTCGAGCGCGAAGGGGCGAAATACGTTTAACGCTCTGCGAGTTTTCCCCGGGTTTCCCGCATATTTGATATTGAATTGACGCGACCATGATTCGACCCGCCACCATCCATGACGTGCCGCGCATTCAGGAGATCATCAACAGCCATGCCGAGCTGGGGAAGATGCTCTTCAAGAGTCTGGCACAATTGTACGAAGACCTGCGCGACCTGACCGTCTACGAACTGGACCGGCGCGTGGTGGGCGTGGCAGGACTGACCATCCTCTGGGCCGATCTGGCCGAGGTGCGCTCGCTGGCCGTGGACGACGCCTATCGCGGCCGCGGCATCGGATCGCGCCTGGTGGAGTCGTGCATCGACGAAGCGCGGCGGCTGCAAATCCGCCGGCTCATGGCCCTGACTTACGAGCAGCGTTTCTTTGAAAAGCTGGGCTTTGAGGTCGTCCCCAAGGAGACCCTGCCCCTGAAAGTCTGGAGCGACTGTGTGCGCTGCCCCAAGAAAAACGGCTGCGACGAGATCGCCATGGTCCGCTTCCTGCCCGATGTGCCCCTGATCGTCATGCACCCCGCCGAACCAACCCCGCGCGGCGTGAGCGTGCCGGTGCTGGGGTCGGAGGAGTAAGGGGGTCGGATCGCCCGCCTGGGCCGATTTCGCGTGGGCCAATTGCCGATCCTCCAAATGGATGGTACTATCTATCCAAATGGAGATGCGGGAGCGAACGCAATGGCTAAAGCACAAATCACCGCGGTTCTAGAGGGCAAAGTGATCGGCGTGGAAGCCATGTCCGATCGCGTGCGTGGCAGGCGCGCGGGCATGAAACGTCGTCCGCGCGTTTCGCACGACCGCGTCTCGCCCGACGGGCTCACCTTGATTGATGGCCGCCAGCGGGGCGATTGCCTCGGCGTGAAATACAATAATTTGCTCGAGGCCGACCAGCTTGTGAAGTCAGGGTTTGCCGTTGGCGCTATTGCGCGCATTGGGGCAGCGTCGGGATGGTCGCTGGCGCAGATCAAAAAATTCGCGCGGATCAGCGAAGGGACTTTCTCGCGCCGGACGCGGTCGGGACGGCTGTCGCGGGAAGAGTCGGAACGGTTGCTGCGATTGAGCCACATCTTTGAGCGCGCCACCGCGCTGCACGCCGGTGATCGAATGAGCGCGCGGCAATGGCTCGAAACGCCGATACCGGCGCTGGGCAACCAGCGTCCCGTGGACCTCGCCCAAACCGAGCCGGGAGCGCGCGAGGTTGACGATTTGATCGGACGCATTTCACATGGAATCGTCTCGTGATGATTCAGGCGTATCGCGTCGCCAGGAAGGAATTCGCCGCTACGATCTGGAGTGGCGCCGGGGCCAGGGAATATGGGGGCCGCTGGAACTCCAAGGGAGTTGCCGTCGCATACGCCGCCGAGAGTCGATCGCTGGCCGCGTTGGAGCAGCTCGTGCATCTTGTGAAGCCGAGGGTGCTGGACGAGTTTGTCGTCTCAAGAATCACATTTGCGGGCGC
>JBEKYH010000456.1:0-4041 GCA_049511115.1 Tepidisphaeraceae bacterium
ACCGGGATCATTCGGTGCCGATCATTCGGGGCCTAACCATTGGCCTGCAAATGTTAAGAAATGGGAAACATCCCTATAACATTTGCCCCGACATATGACTGTAGTTTAGTGATCGTGGTAGCGCGGAGCGTGCATGGGAAACGAAAGATGGCGGCGACATGAGCGCAACCAGAAAACGCCAGGCGTTGTGCGACTAATATTGGGTGACTGTCCCTGTTTTTCTAAAGTGGTATCGGAAGGCTGCCGACCAAGGAGATGCTGAGGCAGCTACCGCGCTCATAAGGCTTCGGGATATTGTGCCGTCAAAATAGTTTAGATGTGCGCGAGGGGGCCGACTGATGGAAAGAACATGAGTGATCCACAGGACTGGTAGCGATCGCCTTGGCGGGTGCTCTGCACGCTGCTGGGCCTGTTTGTTATAATTGCGTCGTTTGGGTTCAGCCCCGCCAGATATGGTAACCAACCCGCCGACTGGCCTATCTTTTTTAAACTTTTGGGTAGTGGGAGCGTGATTTTTGCAATCGGCACTTGGCCGTGGCGCAAGCAGTGACCGCGGGGATACATCGTTTTATCGGTCTTAATATCTATATTTCACTATTAATCGTCTTTTGGACGCCGGTATGGATTTATAGCTACCGTACGCGGAGAGTTCGATTGAGCATTTCTATGTGCCTCTTTATAGTCGTAACGACAACAGTTCTCTTGGTGGCATAGATGTCGCTACTGGCAGTTATGCGACACCCATCCAAGTACAGTGAATTCTACCGTATGCTTGGCATGATAATTCGATCCCATTTCGCAAAACGGCCGAATGCGGCATGATTCAAGGTGGGAATTCTCGGGGTTACAGCCCCAGCGCCGCCCGAACATACGGATTATTCTCCCGCTCCTCGCGCAGCGTGCTCGATCGCCCGTGCCCGGGCAGGAGCCGGGTGTCCGGCGGAAGGGCCATCACCTTGCGGATCGAGGCGTCCAAGTCAGCCGGGTTGGAATCGGGTAAATCCGTGCGGCCCACGGCGCCCATTATGATGAGATCGCCGCCGACGAGGACCTGGTGATCGGGAAGGTGGTAGCAGACATGGCCGGGAGCGTGGCCGGGAGTGAAGAGGACGTTGACGCGCATCTGGCCGAGCGAAAGGGTCTGGCCGTCTTCGACATAGGCGTCGGCCCACCGCGCGGGGATGACAAAGGGGAGTTCAAATCCCTGGCGCTGCGGGAATCGCAGCTTGGGTTCGTCGAGGCGATGAATCAGCACCTTGGCCTTGGGAAAGCGGCGCGTCACTTCGGCGTGATCGGCGATGTGGTCGAAATGGCCGTGCGTCAGCCAGAGCCCGACGACGTCCCAGCCTTGCTTGACGGCTTCATCGAGGATCGGCCCGACCGTGTGGTCGGGGGCGTCAAACAGCACGGCCTGCCGGGTGGACTCATCCGCGATCAAAAAACAACTGGTCGTGGCGAGGCCGCCGGTACCGGTCAATATCCGCATTCAAACTCCTCCGGGATACAAGCAACAAACCCCCTGAGCAGCTTACACCGCCGCCAACCATTCGGCATATTCTGAATTGGCTGAGGCAGTCGATTGGGCCTTAGCCGCTGCCACAAGTTCGGCCTTCCCCAGCAGCTTGAAGACGGCTGGACCGACCTGGCGCGCGACCACATTCTGGTCGGCCCTTTTTACAACCAAGTCCAACAGGCGTTGTTTGTATTTCCCAACAACGCTTGAGCCGTATCGGATCGCTGCGGCGACTCCTGCCGCGGCGATGAGGAACGGCAAAGGCGACGGGTCGTCGGATTCGGCAAGAGTGAAATAACTTTCCAGCACTACAGAATCACTGGGGATTTTCGTCGGGTCCAGCATGCCGCCTGCGGCAAGAGACTGAATAAACAGGTGGCCCAGGCAGGCGACGTATTCGTCGCTCGATGCGGCGGCCGCAAGAAGCGGCGGTCGCTCGTTCACGCCGGCGGTCGTCAGCAGCGCCAGTAGTTGGCCCACACATCCCTCGGCAGCGCCGGAAAAATTATCGTGAACCGGGACGCGCAGGGTCTTGAGCGGCTCCTTGTCGCGCACGCGGAAAACGTGCAGTTCGACGCGCGCGCCGCGGCTGCCGCGCGCCAGGGCGCCGCAGACGAGATAGTCGGGCGGAAATTCCGGGGGGCATGAGGCCAGCATCTGCGGCAGCGGCCAGGGAGCGCCGATGGTCGCCGGACCGACGCGCGGAACCACCGGGATGACGCAGATCGATGTCGCGTCAGTTCGCAGGCGGATGGCCTCGGCAATATAAAGCGGCAGGGCGCGAGCCAATGCGCTGGCGTCGCTGTGCCCCTCGGCAAGTCGCGCCGAATCGGTGAGGGAAAAAATCGCCACCTTTATGGCGCTTTCGGCGGGTTTGGGGACGAGCCACGACGGCTTATTGAGCCACACGCTCCACAGCGGCGGGCCGATGGGAACGGCGCCGACACGCACGGCCCCTTCGGGTGTCGTCGGCGGCGGGGCCGGCTTGGGCTGGGCTCTGGCCTTGGCCATGCGCCCGGAAAAATCCGCCAGAATCTCCTGGAGCATTGGATGCTTCAGTTCGTTGAGATTAGCCAGCAGGCCCTCGGCTTCGTCAAAGCGCCCGATGGTCATCATGGCCTGCAGGAGGTTGATCCCCGCCAGCGGCCCGTGCTTGTGGGGATCGAAGATCGGCAGGACCATGTCGATCATTTCGCCGGCCAGCGCGGCGCGGCCCAGGTCGCTGGTGATCTGGGCCAGGCCCTCAGGGCTGACCTCGCCCTCGGTGATCGCTTTTTGATAAAGAGCGAGTGCCTCATTGTTCCGCTTGGCCTTCAATAAGGCGCGGGCGATGAAGACGCGGGCGCGCCAGTTCCTGGGATTTTCCGCGAGCTTCTGGAGCGCCTGCTGGGCGGCCTCGTCGCCGCCGCGCTGCTTTTGAATGGCAAGATGCCAGGCCAGCGCGTGTTCCAGATTGGCGTCAAGTTCCAGTGCCTTGGCGAGCGTCTCTTCCGCCTCTTTCTTTTGCCCGCGCTCCAGTTGAATCCGCGCCAGGTTGGTCAGGATCGACGCGGTCGGGCCATGCGATTCGACGTAGGCGTTGAATTTCTCCTCGGCCTTGTCGCGCTGGCCGGCCTGCATGAGGGCGACGCCTTCCAGGACGGCGGGTTGCTCGGGGTCGCTGCCGATTTCAGCGAGTCGCCTTACGCCGTCCATGAGGGCCAGGCCAACATTCTCATTCAGCGCCGCCGCGAGCATCGCGTAGAGCATCTGCGGATCGTCCCAGGCCTGCTTGAGCGATTGCGGGAGAACCTCCTCGATCCACTGCTTGCGCGGCACGCGGACTTCCTTGCCGTTTTCATCCAGCATTTTTACGAAATCGTCGGCCATGTTGGATCGCCCAGGGTGATAATATTCTCACCCGGGCTTTGTCCCTTCGTTGGTTTTATTTCGATCGACATTTCCACAGCGCTGGGGCGAAACCCGCAGGAGGCAAACATCCCGCGCGCCGCCTCATTGGCGGTCGCGGTGGTCAGCCGCACCTGCCTGACGCCCAGATTGGCGAACATTTCCAGGGCCAGCATGGTGAGTTGCCGGCCCAGGCCCTCGTGGCGATAGTCCGGTTCGACCCAGAGGTGATGGATCACGCCTTGCTCAGCCGTTGGATCGGCGAGGGTTTGATTTTCAACGCCGCCGATCAAAAATGCGACCAGGCCCGCCCCGGCTTCGGCGACGAGAAAGACGCCGCGCTGGGCGTCGCGGCGGTCCATGAGCCAGCGGTGATGCTGGTTTGGGGAGTCAGAATCCAGGCCGAAACGACCGGCGTCCCATTGCTGATTCAGGGCGTGCATTTGCTCAAGCATCGGCAACACCGATGACACGTCCCCCGCGCTGGCCGGCCGGATCAACATCGACAGGGAGGATACCACATGGGGGGCGGAGGGGTAGGGGAGGATGTGTTTGAGTACGCGGAGCCGATTGGGGTGCAACTCAAAGCGATCTCCTACTTTTTGGGACTACTCACGTGTTCAATGAGCGCGACGGACGGG
>JBEKYH010000457.1:0-4039 GCA_049511115.1 Tepidisphaeraceae bacterium
AATCGACGCGGCCCGGCTCAACGCCGGTGCCCGCCGCCGAGCAAATCCGCCGCGTGATACCCGTCATTCGTTTGATCCGGCAGAATTCCCCGGCTCCCATTTCTGTGGATACCACGCGCTGGGAAGTCGCCGCCGCCGCGGTCGCCGCGGGCGCTTGTTTAGTGAACGATGTCTCGGCAGGACGAGACGACCCGGTGATGCTCGGCGGCGTTGCCCGCGCCGGCGTGCCGATCATCCTCATGCACATGCTCGGCTCGCCCGGCACAATGCAGCAAAACCCCCAATATGACGACGTGACAACGGAAGTGATTCAATTCCTGACCGACCGCATGGACGCCGCCGTATCCGCCGGGGTTGATCCCTCGCGCATCCTCCTGGACCCGGGCCTGGGTTTCGGCAAAACCGCTACCCATAACCTGACCCTCCTGCGCGATCTTCCCCGCCTGACCGCCCTGGGCCGACCCGTGGTCATCGGCGCGAGCCGAAAATCCTTCATCGGCAAGGTTCTTGACGAATCCGACCCCCACCGCCGCCTTTTCGGCCACGCCGCGGTAATTTCCTGGTGCGCCGCAAACGGCGCGGCCGTCTTGCGTGTCCATGATGTGGGGCCAATGTCCCAAGTCGCCAAAATGACCCGCGCCATTCGGTATGGCGAGATCAGAAACGACTAAGCATGATAAAAACGCGATCTAACCGCCCGGTCGCGGTAGCGACCTGGAGGCGCAGAGAACGCCGAGAAAATTCGTTTTGAGTTTTTTTTCTCCGCGTCCTCTGCGCCTCTGCGGTTCATAATCCGCTTACCCGGTGCAAAATTTTTGTCAAATTCTAAAGGTATTTCGGCCCGTTTGCCGGTTAGTTTGATATAGTCGCTTCCCCCGTGGATCAGGAACTGATTAATTTTCTTCACCGCGTCCACCAAAGCTATACCTGGTGGCAAATCGCCATTCAGTTGGTGCTGATCGGGGCGGTGATTTTCTGGGTGGTTCGCTTCCTCCAGGGAACGCGCGGCGCCCGCATGTTAAAAGGGATCGGCATCGTGCTGATCACCCTCTACCTGATCGGGCACCTGGTCGCCCAGAAACTGGGGCTTGGCCAGATTGACTATCTCTACGGCAACTTCCTCGTCTTTGCCGGCTTCGCGTCGATTGTCGTCTTTCAGCCGGAATTGCGCCGCGCCCTCATGCGCCTGGGCGACGCGAAGATTTTCGGAAGCTGGTCGCGCGAGGTCGGCGATGAAATCGAGCAGCTCGTCGAATCCGCCACATTTTTGTCCCGCCGTAAAATAGGCGGCTTGGTGGCCATCGAGCGCGATGTCGCCCTGGGCGGCACTGCCGAAAACGGCACGAAGATTGATGCGGAATTGTCCGCCGACCTGCTGAATACAATCTTCTGGCCCAATTCGCCGCTGCATGACCTGGGCGTGGTGGTGAGCCAGGGGCGCATCGCCTATGCCGGCGTGCAGTTTCCGCTGGCCGAAAGCGGCGAGCTGGAACGCGAACTGGGCAGCCGCCATCGCGCGGCGGTGGGCTTAAGCCAGGAAAGCGACGCCGTTATCCTGGTGGTCAGCGAAGAGACGGGCGATATCAGCATCGCCGAAAGCGGGCGGCTCATCCGCAAGTTGTCGCCCGACGCCTTGCGCGGGTTGCTCAATGAATTGTTCGGCCGCGACGAAGCGAATATGCCGCGCCGCGCGGTGGCTTGATTGATTATCTCCCATGGCCAGTCAACTCCTCGATAATCTCTATCAAGCCTGGCGAAGCATCCGCCGCGCCTTCACCGGCGAGAATTTGATTTCCAATCTCAAGACCCTCCTGGGCGTGGCCCCCCTCACCGTGTTGGTCTGGGTCTACGCCGAGCAGCAGCAGCTTGTGACCGAGAAAGACGTTCCCCTGCGCATTAGCCTGCAGAGCGCCGACCCGGCTCATCGCAGCGTCACGCTGGTCAGCCCCAACGACGGGACGGTTCAGCTCACCCTGCAAGGCTCGCAGGTCGGCATCGACCGGGTCAAATTGCTTCTCCAGCAGACCCTGATGAGCCAGCCGCTGGAGATTGACGTCCCGACGACCATCCCGCCCGGCTCGCGCCAGCCGATGGCGACGATGGACCAGATCGCCGGCAACCGCCTGTTTTATTCGCAAGGTGTGACCGTCACCGAATGCTCTCCGGAGACAATCATCGCCAGCATCGACGCGGTTGAAGATCGCGATGCGCCGGTGCAGGCCGAGGCGGATGTGCCGGGGCTGATCAAAGCCGTCTTTCACCCCGCCACGGTTAAAATCCACGGCCCGGTCGAAACGCTCGACGAATTGCAGCGCACCGGCCGGCTCATCGCCATGGCCGATCTGGCAAATGTCCCGGCGCTCAAAACCCCCGGCGATCATAAGAACGTCACGGTTCGGCTGGTCGCCCCCGATGGCGTGACCCTCAATCCCGACACAATCCTGGCCGACCTCACCGTGGGCCAGGCCGACACCTCGGTGACGGTCGCGCCCGTGCCGGTCAAAATCATGGCCTCCAAATGGCTCATGGATAACTTCAAATTTGATTTCAAGGACGTTATCACCGACGGCGTCGTCCTGACCGGTCCGCCGCAGCAGATCGACCAGATCGACCCGCGCGCCCCCAAACTGGTCGCCGTCGTCGAACTGGACAACAGCGACGGCATCCTCAGCGGCCAGGTTTCCCAAAAGCCGCTGACCTATGAGGAAAAGGACCTCCCCGAAGGCGTCCACGTGAAACCCGACGCCTCGCCGCGCACCATTCAAATCAGCATCACTCCGCGATAGAATCGAGGGGGTTTTGAGCGTACTCCCTCTCCATGTACTCAGGGAGAGGGGACCAGACGACCGGCCGTTGGAGTTAGATGGAACAAATCGATCAATACGTCCTTACTCTGGGCCAAAACGCCCGCCGCGCCTCGCGGCAACTGGCCGCTGCGGCGGACTCGACCAAACAGGATGCCCTGCGCAAATTAGCCGCCGCCATCCGGGCCGGCCGCGAGGCCCTGTTGACCGCCAACGCCGCTGACATCACCGCCGCCGAATCAGCCGGTCTCGATCGCCCGCTCATCGAACGCCTCAAATTGAACGACAAGCGTATCGCCGCCATGGCCGACGGCGTCGAGCAGATCGCCGCCCAGACCGACCCGGTCGGGCAGATTATCGAAGGCTACGTCCGCCCCAACGGCCTGCGCATTTCAAAAGTGCGCGTGCCGCTCGGCGTGGTCCTCTTTTTCTATGAGAGCCGCCCCAATGTGACCAGCGACGCGGCCGCCTTGTGCCTCAAGAGCGGCAACGCCGTCATCCTGCGTGGCGGCAAGGAATCGCTGCATTCCAACACCGCCATCGGTCGAATTATCGCGCAGAGTTTGTCCGAAAGCGGCCTGCCGAGACATTCCATACAGATGATCGAATCGGCCGACCGGGCAATCGTTCCCGCGCTGCTCAAGCTCAATGAGTACATTGATCTGGTCATCCCGCGCGGCGGCGAGAGCCTCATCCGCGCCGTCACCACGCAGACGACCATCCCCGTGCTCAAGCATTTCACCGGCAACTGCCACATTTATGTGGATGCCGCGACGCAAAACATGGAGCAGTCCGTCCGCGCGGTCTGCGTCAATGCCAAGACCAGCTATCCCGGCGGCGCGGTCTGCAACGCGGTCGAGAAAATCATCTTCCATCGCGACGCGGCGGCGCGATTACTGCCGCTGGTCTGCCAGGATTTGGCCGCCAAAGGCGTGGAAATCCGCGGCGACGACGCGACGCGACGCCTGTATCCACAAGCCAAGCCCGCCGTCGAATCGGATTGGCCGCTGGAATACCTGGCATTCATCGTCGCCGTCAAAGTGGTCGATTCGCTCGACGAGGCCGTCGAACATATCAATCAATTTGGAAGCCACCACACCGACGCGATTCTCAGCGATTCGGCCGCGGCCATCGACCGCTTCGTCAAAGGCGTCGACACCGCCAGCATCATGGTCAACGCCAGCACGCGCCTGGCCGACGGCGGCGAATACGGCCTGGGCGCCGAAATCGGCATC
>JBEKYH010000458.1:0-4037 GCA_049511115.1 Tepidisphaeraceae bacterium
TTGCATTTTCTTCGCGTCCTTAGCGTCTTTGCGGTGAAATCTCTTGTGCTTCCTTCAGAACTTGCGATCCAGCAAGCGATATTGTATCGCCTCGGCGAGGTGGTGCTCCTTGATGTTCGCCTCGTCTTCCATGTCGGCGATGGTGCGGGCGACTCTTCGCACCTTGTCATAAGCGCGGGCGCTGAGGCCGAGTTCGGTCATGGCCTGGCGCATGAGCAGCAGGCAGCCGTCGTCGAGGTCGCAGTGGGCCTTCATTTGTTTCGTGGAGAGCGCGGCGTTGGTCGTCGTGTCGCCGTAGCGCTTGGCCTGAATCTGCCGGGCGCCGAGAACTTGTGTGCGCATGGCGGCGCTTCCGGTGCCGGGCTTGCGGCCGGTGAGTTCGGGGTACGGGACGGCAGGCACCTCGACGTGAATGTCAATGCGGTCGAGCAGCGGGCCGGAGAGTTTGGCCAGGTAGCGATTTTGCGCATTGGGATTCGTCGGGGCGAATCCGGTCGCACTTGGATTCATCGCGGCAACGAGCATGAACTGGGCCGGAAACTTCACCGACCCATGCACGCGCGCGATGGTCACCTCGCCCGATTCGAGCGGCTGGCGCAGCATCTCCAGGACGTAGCGGCTGAATTCGGGAAGCTCATCGAGAAAGAGAATCCCGTGATGAGCCAGCGACACTTCGCCGGGCTTGGGGACGGTGCCGCCGCCGATGAGGGCCTGGGCGGTGGCCGAGTGATGGGGCGTGCGCACGGGGCGGTCGTCCATCAGCGCAACGCCTTCGGGGAGGAGACCCAGCGCCGAATAAATCCGCGTGGTTTCGAGCGATTCCTGGCGGCTCAAGGGAGGCAAAATGCCCGCGATGCGCTTGGCCAGCATGGTCTTGCCGGTGCCGGGCGGCCCGACCATCAGGATGTTATGTGCCCCTGCCGCGGCGACAGTGACGGCGCGCTTCACGGCTTCCTGACCGCGAACGTCGGCGAAATCCAGGGCTGGAGCGAATTGCGACGCCTCGTAGGGTTCGCCGTCGAGCTGGTACGGATGCAGCGGTGACTTGCCGTTGAGGAACGCGGCGATCTGCGCGAGCGAGGAGACGGGGATGACCTGCACGCCTTCGACAACGGCTGCCTCGCGGGCGTTTTCCGTCGGGCAGATGACGCCGTCAAAGTTGCGCTCCTTGGCCAGCATGGCCAAAGAAAGCGAGCCTTTGATGCGCCGGACGCGCCCGTCGAGGGCGAGCTCGCCGGCGATGAGATACCGCTTGTGTTCATCGCCCTCGACCGACCCGGTGGCACAGAGCAATCCCACCGCGATAGGCAGATCCAGCGACGGCCCCTCCTTCCGCACGTCGGCCGGCGCAAGATTGATGGAGATCGCATGAAGCGGAAACGGAAACCCGCTGTTGGCCATCGCCCGCTTGACGCGCTCGATGGATTCCTTAACGGCCGCCTGTGCAAGGCCGACCACGACGGTGCGCGAAAGGCCGCGCTCGGAAACATCCGCTTCCACTTCGCAAGGGAGGGCATCAATGCCGTTGAGGACGAAGGAGTGGATGCGGGCGAGCACGGTTGTAAGTCTAACAGGACGGGGGGCGTGGGTAAAAATTGATGGTTTCAATCTCCCCCGTCTCGATGACTGGCCACGCAGCTCGTTGATGAATTATCTCCGCGGCGGTATGGCCGTGGGCGGCCCAGTGCATTTTGTTCTGCACGGTGGCAAAGAAGAGTTGCGACATGTCGGTGTTGGGGGCGTAGTCGATGCTGGTGGCATAGATGTCCAACACCTTCTGATAGAACCGCCGTTCCGAGGAGCGGATGTCGCGGATGCGCTCGAGCAGGTCGTCGAAGTAGTCGGTCTGCCCCTTGTCCGGCGGGTTCTTCAGCCGCTCGTCGTCCATGGCGAACCCCTTCACCAGGTATTCGCTTAAGCGAGCTGTGGCCCATTGGCGGAATTGCGTGCCGCGGTGGCTGCGAACGCGATAGCCGACGGCGATAATCGCGGGCAGCGAGTAGTGTTCGATGTCGCGCGCCACCTCGCGGCGGCCCTCAGCGCGAACTTTCCGGAAATTCCGGATAGTTGACCCCCGATCCAGTTCGTTTTCATCGTAAATATTGACAAGGTGCTCGTTGATTGTCCTAACATCCTTTTGAAATAGTTCCGCAATCAACGCCTGCGTGAGCCAGATCGTCTCATTCTCAAATCGGCATTGAATGCGGGTACGGCCGTCCTCGGTCTGGTAGAGAAGGATCTCGGATTGCGGCGGTTTTTCTTCTGGCACAGCCCCACCAATCCATCAATGGTGGGCCGTGCCCACCCTACATAGAATTGCGATTATTCCCCAACTTGTAAGTATTTCTTACAAGTTGTCGCGGAGGCTCACTTCCCCACCCCATCCACCGTCACCTCCGCATGATCCGACGTAATCGCCTCCCCGCTTGCCGCCGTCACTGACACATTATTAAACACCACCCCCTGCGCATCCCGCACGGTCATCCCCTTCGCCGCCTCCAGTTTCACGTTCGTCAAAATAACGTCTTTCACCGGACTCTCGGGCAATCCAATAATCTCCCCGGCCGTCTGCGAACCCGTCGCGGTGACGTTAGTGATCTGCACATCATGCAGATATGGCGTGGAATCAGTGATCGGCATCACCCCTCGGCTGCGCCCGCCGCTGCGGTCCATGTAGTACATATTGAGGGTGATGGCCACCGTCACATTTTTCATGGTGATGTCGGAGAAACGAAAGCCGTAGATTTGGTTGCCTCGGTCGCGGGCGGATTTGATGCGGATGCCGTTGGCGGTGGAATCGAAGGTGCAGTTGCGCACGGTCACGTTGTGAATGCCCTTGTATGTTTCGCTGCCGATGGAGATGCCGTGGCCGTGCTTGCAGCGGAGGTCCTCGATGAGGATGTTGGTGCATGGCCCGTTGATGGCTTTGATGGCCACGTTGTCGTCGCCGATGTCCAGGTCGCAATCGCGGATGAGAACATTGTCGCAGGACATGGGATCAATCGCATCGGTATTAGGCGAGCGCGCGGGGGCGATTACGTGAAGCTGCTCAATGGTGACATCATGGCAAAGCGTCGGCACAAGCTGCCACATCGGCGAATTCTGCAGCGTGAACCCCTGGAAAAGCAGGTGGCTGGAATTGGAGAGGATGACGAGTTTGGGCCGGTCGTTGCCGTAGCGGGCGCGGATGGCGCCAACGGGAGAGGCGACGTTCCACCAGACGCTGCCGCCGCCGTCGATGGTGCCGGCGCCGGTGATGGAGACGTCGGTTAGTTGATCGCCGGTGATGAGAGCCTTCCAATCGCCGCGCAATTTGGCGATCTGGTCGGCGGTGGCCTGACTCGCGTCATCGGGCAGGCCGTAGGCCGACAACTTGTCGGGGAATTGAATCACCGCGCCGGCGTCCAGATGCAAATCCATATGGCTGGTGAGGGAGAACGGGAGCGTGAGGTAGGTGCCTTTGGGCACGACCAACCTGCCGCCGCCGGCTGATGAAATGGCGGCGATGGCTTTGGTAAAGGCGTCCGTATTCAATGTAGTGCCGTCGGGGACGGCGCCGTAGTCGGTCAGGTTGAAGTCATGGCTGGGAATAACGGGGAGGGCCGGATTTACGGGCGGCAGGGGGGCTGCCGGGGGCTCGGTCGCCGGAGCGTCGGCGGCCTTCACAGCCACGCCCAACGCGACAATCAGTAGAAGCGATCCGCTCGCCAGCAGCGACTTTTTCCGCATTATCGAATCCTCCTCACCCCGCCTCACCTGAGCGGCCCATTCTAAAGGCAGACTCTGCCCAGGCAACCAGCGCGCGGCGAAATGCAAAGATTTTCAGGCATTTCCGCGGCGAATTCCTTTGACAAATCCGGCCCACTTCGATAGTTTCCCATCCCGCGACGGTGCCAGTTCAGCCTTCAAAATTTTTTCGAGAACCGGCTTGAATTCCGAACTTCGTAAACGGGCCGAATCAATCCTCGGCTATACGTTCAACAATCCCGACCTGCTCAAGGAATCCCTGACCCACGCTTCCGTTGCCGACAATCGGC
>JBEKYH010000459.1:0-4035 GCA_049511115.1 Tepidisphaeraceae bacterium
TCTGCTGGCGCGTGATGAAGCGGCGGGCGCCCTGGAGAACCTTAATATCATGCCCCTCGGTGTCGATGTGCATGAAGGTTACATCCCGCACCGATTCCGGGAGAGCGGTGTCCAGGGTGACCACCTGCACGTCCTGATATTGCTGCTCCATGCCGGGATGATTGGGGGCGAGGCTGGATGAGCCGCTGTTATTTTGCGTGCCGAGGTAGATGCGCGTCGTTCCGGGGGCGTCGGCGACCGCGTACGGAAAGACTTGAATGTTGGTGACCTGATTCAGTTCGATGTTTTTGCGCAGCATGTCCAGGTGGGCCGCGACTGGCTCAAAGGCATAGACATCCTTGAAAAAATCGCTGGCCAGCAGGGTGTCGGAGCCGATGTTGGCGCCGACCTCCAAAAAGGAACCGCCGCGGGAGGCGGTCAGGTAGAGATTGGCCATCAGCTCGTAGTCCCATTTGCGTGCTGTGCGGATGAATCCGGCGATGAGGTCGTTGCCGGCATTCACGTAGAATCGCTTGGGGCGCTTGCCGGTGAGAACGTAGGGGTAATCGACGAGGATGTGGTCGGTCTTGGGGGCGTCGGTGGTGGTGTCCATCTGCGGAGGATTCTAACACAAGCGGGCAGGGTGTCACTGCGCGATGATGGCCGTTCATTGCCTGCCCGGGGCGTGCAAATAGCGCGAGGAGAAGATCACAAAGGTCGGCCAATCGAAGGCATCGGTGTTGCCGCCGTCATGTTGGCGGAAGGCGAGGTCGCGGTCGATCAGGGGGGTGTCGGGGGCGGGGGCGGCGCCGACGGCGGCGAGGAACAGGTTTACTGCGATCCCTCGCAATCAAGCCTGGAACCCCTATAATTCCGCCGTGGAAACGATTTATCTCGATAACAACGCCACCACTCGCCCCGCGCCGGAAGTTGTCGCGGCGATGGTCAGCATGCTGACCGAGTGGTACGGCAATCCGTCCAGCGTCCATCGGTTTGGCCAGCGGGCTCGTCAGGCACTCGACCAGGCCCGCGCTCAGGTGGCGGCGCTTATCGGGTGCAGTGACAGTGAGCTTATTTTTACTGGCGGCGGCACCGAAGGCGTCAATACGGCCATCCGCGGATTGCTTTCGGCTCGGTTTCCGCGGCGGCGGATTGTGACTACCACAGTCGAACATTCGGCGACCCGCCAGCTTTGCCAGCAGTTGGGAGCCGAAGTCCCGCTGCGGCTCTGTGCCGATGCGGAGATCGTACTTGTTCCCGTTGATGCACGCGGCAATCTGGACCTCGGCGCGTGGGCTGCCGCCATGCAGTCGCCGCAAGTGGCTCTGGCCACCTCCATGTGGGCCAACAATGAAACGGGTGTCATATTTCCAATCGCTAAGATGGCGGCGCTCTGCAAAGAGCAAGGTGTGCCGTTCCACTGTGATGGTACACAGGCCGTGGGAAAGATTGCGGTTAATGTCAAAACGGCCGGCGTGGACGCGATGAGTTTTGCGAGCCATAAGTTTCACGGACCCAAGGGAGTGGGGGGCTTGTTTATCCGCAGAGGGTTGCGAATTCCGCCGCTGATCATTGGCGGCCCGCAGGAAAAGCAAAAACGCGGCGGAACCGAGAATGTGCCGGGCGCTGTTGGCATGGGAGTGGCAGCGGAATTGGCGGCGGGGCATTTGGGCGATATGGCGAAGGTCGCGGGCCTTCGTGATCGCCTGGAAGATGCAATTCTCGCCACGATCCCAGAGACGGCGATCAATGGCGACCGAGCCAATCGCGTTCCCAACACCAGCAACATCGGGTTTGCACAATTGGAAGCGGAAGCCATCCTGCTGCTCCTCAGCGAGCGCGGCATTTGCGCGAGCGCGGGGGCCGCTTGTGCGAGCGGCAGCCTGGAACCGAGTCACGTCCTCAAGGCGATGAAAGTTCCTGAGGCGACGGCTCACGGCGCGATTCGTTTTAGCTTGTCGCGCTACACCACCGATGCGGAGATCGAAAGGACGCTCCAGGTTCTCCCCGTGGTGATCGACAAGTTGCGAAAAGTGCTGCCCGTGGGAGTTTGAGGATTCGCCGCGGTTTGTGCGCAGTTTGTGCCAAAGTTTTGGTTTGACTCAATTTCTCGCTACCGCTATAGTCGCCAAGCGTCATCCATCGGTCTTGGCGTCGTGCTGGGCCACGTTGCGTGTTTTCTCGCCGCGCGGGAGTTGAATTCCAATGAATGAGGCTGCTGCATTTGTCGTTTCTGCCATGAGTCAGGCTTCAAAAAAGGGCGCCGGTGGGGGACTTGAGGGTGTCGTAGCGGCGCCGAGTGAGATTTGCTTCATTGACGGCGTTGCCGGCCGACTTGTCTACCGGGGCTATGAGATCGGCGACCTCGTCGAGAACCTTTATCCCCTCGCCTTTGAGCAAATCTGCATCCTCCTCTGGGACGGCAAATTGCCCACGCAAGCGGAATTGGCAACGCTGCATCAGGATTTGGCCGCGTCGATGGCCATCCCTGAATACGTGCAGACAATATTGAAGACTTTGCCGAAGACCGCCGAACCGATGGATGCGCTGCGCACGGGAATCAGCGCTCTCTCCAGCGGCGATCCCGATTTGAAATCAACCGACCCGGCGGCCAATCGCCGCATGTCGGTGCGCATGACGGCGCAATGTCCGACGATCGTGGCGACTTTCCATCGCCTGCGGCAGGGATTGGCCCCGGTAGCTCCCGACCCGTCGCTCTCCATTGCCGGCAATTTCCTTTACATGATCAACGGCAAAAAGCCGCACGAGACGCTTATCCGCGTGATGGATGCCGCCCTGGTGCTCCATGCAGAGCATGGCTTTAACGCCAGCACATTTGCGGCTCGCGTGACGGCGGCTACAAAAGCCGACATGTACGCGGCTATCACGGCCGCCTGCGGCGCGCTCAAAGGCCCGCTGCACGGTGGGGCCAATGAAGCGGTCATGCAATTGCTCCTGGAATGCGGCGATCCCGATAACGCGGAAAAAATCGTTCGCGAAATGGTCTCGCCGAGCGATCCGACTAAGCCCAAGCAGAAGGTCCCCGGTTTCGGCCATCGCGTCTATAAGACGTTTGATCCGCGGGCCACGTTCCTTCGCAAGATGAGCAAAGAGCTTGGGCAGGCGACGGGCAGTTCCAAGTGGTACGAGATGAGCGAGCGGTTGATCCCCATCGTCAAGGAAGCCCGCGGAAGCAATGGGGAGCCGCTGAATCTGAACCCCAATGTCGATTTCTTCTCCGCCAGCATGTATTACGGGATGGGGATACCAATCGATTTGTTCACGCCCGTTTTTGCGATTGCCCGCATCTCCGGCTGGACCGCCCACGTCATGGAGCAGCACCGGAACAACCGCATCATCCGGCCGCAGGATGATTACCGCGGGCCGTTTGGGTTGAAGGTGACGGCGATTGAAGAGCGGAAGTAAGAGCAGAGGTTGTCGGCAATCCAATTAAGACGCAAGAGCCAGTCGTAGGCCCGTTGCAATGAGTTCCGATCGTGAGATCCGCCGCTGTCGTGCCAGTTCGTCGGCTTGTGCAAGCAGCGTGCGTTCCAATGAAACTTGAATGCGCCTAGCGCCTTTTCCGACGATCGGCCGTCCCCGCCTCCGCTTTGCGCGGCGCAATACCGCATCGTGACGGCGTTGCTCTTCCGGGGATGCCTTCAAAAAACGCGGAGAATAATCCGGCGCATCAAACTCGCCTGCCAGCCGCTCCAACTCAGCAGGGTTCATTAGCCGCACATTGTGTTGAGGTCGAATCATTTGTTCCTTCGACGAAATTGACGCTTTTCGCGAGGCGTCAGTGGTCGAGCGTGAATGACATAAATGGTCGCGTCCGGATCAATGATGTAAACAACCTGCACATAAAGTCCGTTCTGATCCGGTCCGCGTACCAGCCAGCGATTGTCACCTTCATAGGATGGCCAAGGCGTTCGAGCGCGTAATACGACTTGCTCCGCCTGCTTGGGGACAATTCCGTGCTTGGCTATATGGTCAGTATTCCAGTCATTCCACCTGAAATCCCGATCCATCCATTAATTTTATACACACCAAATT
>JBEKYH010000460.1:0-3993 GCA_049511115.1 Tepidisphaeraceae bacterium
CCTGCTGGTGCTGATTCAAAAGGGACGCGGCGGCGGGCTTAGCGGCGCTTTCGGCGGCGCCGGCGGCAACACCGCGTTTGGCTCCAAGACCGGCGACGTGCTCACCTGGGTAACGAGCGGCACGTTCGTGTTCTTCGTCCTCCTGGCGGTCATATTGAATCTGGTGGCCAATCAGATCGGCACCCCCGTTCGCGCCGCGCCGCCGACGGTGCAATCGTCAACGCCGACCAATGTGCCGCTGCCGGGCGCGCCAAACACGCCGGCCCCATCTGCCTCGCACTAAAGCCACCAAAAGTAAAGCGGTTAATCACCATGATTGTAAGTATGACCGGTTTCGGCGACGCCTCGGGGCAGAGGGAAGGCACCCACTATGCAGTGGAGATCCGTTCGCTCAACAACCGGTATTTCAAGCCTGTCATCAAGCTCCCCGAAACCGTCAGCGGCCTGGAGCCGGAAATCGAAACCATGCTTCGCGAGCGCCTCGTGCGCGGAAGCATCACCTTTATCCTCAAGATGCGCACCGACTCCGCCGAGGCCGCGTATCACCTGAATCTTGACGCCCTCACCGCCTATTTGCGCCAGCTTGAATCGGTCGCCGGCCTGGAAAAAGTCGTCCGCATTGACCTGGCCGCGCTCGTACAGTTGCCCGGCGTCTGCCAGGAGCCGCGCGACGAAAGCGACGAAATCGCCCGGCACGGCAATGCGATCCGCGAATTGACCAACACGGCCATCGACAAACTCATCGGCATGCGCCAGCGCGAAGGCCGCTCGCTATGTGCCGATCTGTTACGGCATGTGCAAACGATCAACGAAAACCTGGCCGCCGTCGAACAGCGCGCCCCGTTTGTGATCGAGGACTACCACAAGCGCCTGAGCCAGCGCGTCAATGAACTGGTGAGCAAAGCGCAACTCAAAGTGGACGAATCCGACCTCATCAAGGAAATCGCCATCTATGCCGAGCGCGCCGATATTGCCGAGGAGATCACGCGCCTGACCAGCCACCTGGAGGCGTTCGAGCATTCCTGCAACGGCAGCGATCACGCGGGCCGAAAGCTGGATTTCATCGCCCAGGAAATGCTCCGCGAAGCGAATACCATCGCCAGCAAAGCCAACGACGCCGTGATCGCGACCCGCATCGTGGAAATCAAAGGAGCGATTGATCGGCTCAAGGAACAGGTTCAAAACGTGGAATAGGAATCGCCCGCGAAAGAGTTCGCGGACACTCTGGTCTGTGTAGGGTGGGCACCGCCCACCGCTTTTGCCCAAATGACCTCATTGCCCTCCCATCCCGGTTTCCTCCTCGTACTCGTCGGCCCATCCGGCGTTGGCAAAAGCACGATCTCGCGCCGCCTGGCCGAGGCAATGCACATTACCTATGCAGTCAGCGCGACCACACGAGTTTTGAAAAAGGAAGATGTCAGCGGCAAGACGTATGAGCACGTGAGCTCGGAGGAATTCTTCCGGCGGCTCGATGCCGATCAGTTTCTGGAATACGCCCAGGTCTACGGCGATTATTACGGAACCCCAAAGCACCCGACGCTTGATCTCTTAGCCGCCGGCAAGGATGTTCTGCTGGAAATTGACGTTCAAGGCGCTTTGCAGGTGCGCAACCAGTACCCCAATGCCCTCCTGATCTTCATATTGCCCCCGGATGAGCCTACACTATTGCAGCGTTTGAAGGACCGCGGCCGGGACAGTGCCGAGGAAATCTCCCGCCGTTTCCGCGCCGCCAAGCGCGAAATCGACATGGCCCGCGGTGCGAAAGCGTTTGATTTCTGGGTCATCAACGACGAAGTAGAACGTGCGGTGCGGGAGATTTGCGAAATCGTGCAAAAACGACGCCGAAATTAAGGTTCCATGATTTTCCCCTTCTCCATGTACTCAGGGAGAGGGTTGGGGTGAGGGTTCTTAGAGTGTGGGGTCCGGACCGCGGACCATTTTGAATTTCGCCAATGAAGGTCCGCGGTGCGGACCGTACAGAAGGAAACCTATGATCGAAGCCTTGAAGAGCGACGAAATTGTGGCCAAAGTCGGCGGCCGTTTTAAGCTGACCGCGCTGATTCAAAAGCGCATCCTGGAACTCATGGACGGCGCCCGCCCCCTCGTCGAGCGCGGCAACATGACCGACCTGGAAACCGTCATCCAGGAAATCCTCCAGGACAAGATCGCCATCGACTACGCCGGCAGCGGGTTGGCTGAACCGCGCGTGCCGTTGAAGTAAGAGGCGAGGACTGAGGACTAAGGACTGAGAGGAATCAATCCTCCGGCTCATCGTCTTTTGCCTCAGTCCTCAGTCCTCGGCCCTCAGTCCTAATACGAGCCATGTCCGCTCCCCTTCCTGATCCTCCTCCGCTGACCGACCGCGAAATCGTCGTCGCAGTGTGCGGCGGCATCGCCGCATACAAAGCGGCCGAGGTGGTCAGCCAACTCGCCCAGCGCGGGGCCGGCGTGACCGTCGTTATGACGGCGGCCGCGCGCAAATTCGTCACCCCCCTTACCTTCGCGACGCTTTCAGGACGCCCCGTCCTGACCGGCACGTTCGCCGCCGCCGAAGCCAATCCGCAGCACATCTCCCTGACCGAGCGGGCCGACCTGATGCTGGTCGCCCCCGCGACGAGCAATCTGATCGCCAAGGCGGCCAATGGCATTTGCGATGATATTGTCAGCCTGATGATCGCCGCCGCCGCCTGCCCGGTGGTGTTCGCGCCGGCGATGAACAACCGCATGTGGGAAAACCCCATCGCCACCGAGAATCGTGCCAAGCTCCAGCGCATCGGCTACCGCTTCATCGGCCCCGACGACGGCTGGCTGGCTTGCCGCAACGTCGGCCCGGGGAGGTTGAGTGAGCCGGGAGAAATCGTCGAAGAGGTGACGCGATTATTGGCGCAGGCAACCGAAGCGGCGAAACTTAGAAAACAGCCTTCGTAGGGTCCGCACTGCGCGCACCGCATTTTGCGTCATGCGCGGAATCGTGGACGCACACGCGGACCGAGAAGACCGCGTTGGATGTTACGAGCTACGTCTACTCGGCCGCAATCGTCGCGACGGATGTATACGCCAGTATTTTTCTGTCGGCCGTTACGAGTTGCACATCAAGCTTGCGGGCCAGCGCGACGATTAAGCGATCAGCTGGATCGCGATGAAAGTCGCCAGGTAGAGCCACGGAGTCCAGACAAAGCTCAGCCGTGATCGGCTCGATTCGCAATTGCTCCGCGGCCTGAGCGACTTCGAGCCATTGCTGCGCCGACGGTTTGAGCGTTAACCTCGCCGAGGACACCGCTGTCGCGATTTCAAGCAGCGAGATTGCTGATACGCGAACATCACTTTCGGCGTCTATTTGGTCACGTACCGCTCGCTTCAAGCGCGAACTATCATCCACCCACCATATCCAGACATGGGTATCCAGCACGATCACTTGTGCATCTCCCAGCTTTCACCGGGAATCATTGGCTCGAATGGGTCTTCAAAGCGCTCGACCCCCCCCTTTAGCGCCTGGCGCACCTGCTTAATGGGAATTCGCCTGTTGACTTCGTCCGCCTGGGAGAGCCAAACTCGCACGCGCTGCCCATCGGCGAATGGCAGATGCGACAAGACGATCCTTCCACCCTGGACAATGGCGTCGTTGATTTCGTGCATTGTTGAATTCTAGCGACGCGGCCCGCCGATCGACAAATCCGCCGACACCTCTGTTCCGGGGCGGCCGTCAGCAATTTCCTCTCATTCTTGGCCCGGCGGCATCGGCGACGCGATCTTTCACACCGTCGTCTTCGGGCGGTGATTGCTCACGGCCCATATATCCGTAGGTCCGGCAACTGCTGCTGCAAAGTCTTCACTCCAGCGGCGGTGAAATGCGCGTCGGGACAGAACAGTACCTTCAGCTTCTTGAATCCGGCCAATTCCTGCACGCTGGCATCGGTCACGGGGCAATCGATCAAGTACAATTCCTCCAACTGGGTGAGTCCCGCTAATTCCTTCAGTCCTTGGTCCGACACA
>JBEKYH010000461.1:0-6652 GCA_049511115.1 Tepidisphaeraceae bacterium
CCCTCTCCCTGAGTACAGGGCGAGGGGGAATTGCAGGCGCGGTCTCGCCGTCAGGTTGGATAGCTAAACGGCCCGCTGCTGACGCACGTGAATTGCGTCACGATATTCTCACCGCTCACGGGCAGCGTTTGCGGCGTGCCTGTCACCATCAGCGTGGGAAAGCTCCAGGCCGACCCGTCCAGTTGGCCGGCGGCGGATTGGTGAAGATAGAGTTTCACGTTGGTGAGCAGCGTGCCGATTTGAATCGCCGCGGGAGCCTGGAAGGGGTTGTTGTCGAAATCATATTCGACGGAGATGGTTACCGTCGCGTTGAGCCACGCCGCTTCCACCTGGTCGTACGGGCCGGTCTTGGAATTGCGGAAGCGCGTGATCTGCGCCGTGGGGCGGACCTGCCAATCGGTGATGGGCAATTCGACCGGCGGACTGCCCACCGAGGCGGTGCCGCCGACGCCGGAATAAAACTGCTGGGACATGGGATGCCTTGGAATGGGGGTTGTAACGTCTGGTTCGCAATGAGACGTAGGGTGGGCATCGCCCACCGCTTTTGGCGAAGAGGTGGGCGGTGCCCACCCTACAAATCGGTCTACAGACTTCTGCCCGCGATGGTGAGGTTGTAGGCCACGTTGGTTCCGCCGCTGGTCGCGACCTGCAAATGGTCGGCGGTGGATGCAGTGACGGTCAAACCATTGGGAACGTGGAGGATCAACGCCGAACCCGGCGGCACGGCGACGCCGGCGCTTGGGAGCCAGGTGACGGCAGTCGAGCCGCCGCCGACGGTGAGGGTGTTGGTGGCGTCCACGTTCTCGAGGATCAGATCGACGACGTGGCCAAAGGAAATGGCGTTGCCGGCCGGGTCGGTCAGGCTCGAAAGCACCACCGAATCAGCCGAAGAACTGGACGCGACGGTGCGGCCTTTGGTGTAAACCGTATCGACTTGGCCCGCCGACGCGCCGACGGCGTAGTTGGCGGTGATGGAATGATTCAGCGCTCCGGTGGCGGTGAATTTCCCGGCGCCGACGGGCACCGTGGCGGCGATTGCCGCGCCGAAACTTGGATGGCTGATGGCCATGTGTGTTGCTCCTTGATGTCAGAAGAAATTTACGATGCGGCCAGTTGCTGGCGAGCCAGATACAGACGCACTTCAATGGTGAACGCGGCTACCCAGCGCTGGGATCGCTGCGCCTCCGAGGCCGGCGACTGCGTGTCGTCGCGGCCGGTCTCGACGGAAAACCCTTTCACGCAGCTTAGCCCCAGGGTCGGCCCCGCTTTGACCAGGGCGATCAAAGCTTGGTACTTGAGCTGATTGAGCGGCACGACTCGCAACACGTCCGTCGTGAAAAACACGCGGTAGGACTGCGTGAATTGCACGGTCGTGCTGTTGCCGCCGAAGGGGGGAAGGGTGAATTCCCCCTGCAGGATTTTTACCTGCGGCGTGTCGCTTGCCTGCGTGGCCGGCTTGAACTGCTGAAACAGCGGATCGGTCGTGTCAATGAAATTGCCGGGCAGGACCAGCGCCGCCAACGCGGGCTGGTTCTCAAACGCGGCGAAAATCGCCTCGTGTGCGGCGGTGAAAGGATCCCAGGGGTCGGCCATATGAGTGCGCTCGGGTTGGATACGCTCAGGTTTGAAAAGCGGCGCGCCGACGCGAATCGACGCGCCGCCTGGAGGAGGAATCAGACAAGTGGTGAATCAGACCACCGTGGCGATGAAGATCGCCTGCGGGTTTTTGATGGCCGGCAGGAAGGTATCGCCGGCGACGATCTTAGCCGTGACCGGATCGTCGATCTGCCGCCCGTAGGCAAACATGCCGTGGGCGATTTGCATCCGATCCACGATCGACGCCTCGTCGCTCGCGACGCGGCCGATGTCGGTGGGAACGGCATACGAGCCTTCGAGGACGCCAATCCATTCAGGGGAGGGATCGGGAGTGAAGAGCACCTGGTCGTCGCCCACCAGCGGCTGGTTGTTGCCGTTCTGATCCTGGAAGAAGGAGTAATACGCCTTGTGCCAGGTGAGGCCGAGCAACGGATTGGGAATGTCGGCGGTCTCGACGAATCCGTTGTTAAACGACGTATTGCGATAGAAGTAATTACCCAGATTCGTGTTGCCGGTCAGGTAATGGGTGATGTTCTTGCCGTAGAACGCGTGCTTGAGTTCGTAGCCGGTGAGCTGGACAGCGGCTTGCAGCAGGGCCTGAATCTGCTGGTCGATATTGGTGCTGGCATTGCTCCAGGCCGTGCCGCCGAGGATAGGCGTGCCGGTGTTGAACGGGTCAAGATGGCCGATGTTGCCGGTGGGGATGCCGTAGCTGACGGTAGTCGCGGCATTGGTGGAATTGGGGAGCAGATTGCCGACATTGTCGAAACAAATCTGCCCCTGGAAGAGCGCGCTGGTCATCGCGGCCACGCGCAGGTTGGCGAAGCGCCGCTTGAATTCCTTGATCTGCCGCGTGACTTCAGCAATCCCCAGCCGCTGCTTGCTGAGGTCGTTGTAAGCCAGCAGGTTGATATACGCCGAGACGGGAAGGCTGATCGATTCGATGGAGTGGATCAGCTTGACGGCCTTTTTGCCCACGTTGAGGAACTGCGCCGCCTTGGACGCGGCGCCGTAGGCGCTGAGCGTGGCCGTGGCGCGCTGGCCGGTGAAGACGGTGTATTCGCCGGTGTCGCCATCGACTTGGCCGTTGGCCATCGACGCGATAGAACTCCGCGGGGAACGGGTCAGGAATGCCGCTGGTGGTGGCCTGGATCATGCCGACCAGGTTGGGACCGCCGAGAATGTCGTTGATGTTGTAGGAAGCCATTAGGGAACCTCGAATTGGTTAGTTGGATCGTTGAGCGATGGAAAGCAGGACTGAGGACTGAGGACTGAGGGCCGAGAGGCAGACAAATACGGGCGCCTGCGTGGGACTTCGTCTTTTAACTCAGTCCTCAGCACTCAGTCCTCGGGCATTTACCCGGTGATGTCGTCGGAGAAAGTCACGTTGGAGGAGAACGCCTTGAGCGCCGCCTTCACGTACGCCTGCAGCGATGTATCGGCCGGGTAATTCACGATCATCTGGCTGTTGATGGTGCCGCCGCCGAGGAGGAGGCGCGGGTCGAAGACATCGACGCGGTTGACGTTGGTCTGGTCGGTCACCTTGATGCCATAAAGGTCGGTCACCATAGTCAGGATCGCGTCGCTGCCGTCGGTCGGCTGGATGAGTGACAGCGTGACTGCCGCGGCGCTGGTGGCCGAGCAGGTGATCGCGCCGGTGGATGTGTTCACGGCGGTGTAGGTCACGACCTGCGTCGCGACGGTGCCGGCGGCGGAGGGAGGGCCGGTCAGTTTGAACGTGCCGGTTGCGCCGATGCGGCGGACGATCTCGGCGGCGGTGTTGACGTCGGTCTGGATCGTCGTCGCGCCCGATGCCGTGGCGCTGCTCGTCAGGCCCAGTATGCTGTTGGCGTACTTTTTGGTCGCGGTGACGCGGCCCATCAGCGTGCCGGCCAGGATCTCAAAGACATAGGGGGCATTGGATGGGCAGCTCGTCAGGTTGCCATCGACCGTGACGGGAACAGCGACGAACTGGGCGCGCTCGCGCCCGGAATAAAAGACTTCGCGCGGTGTGGCCGTGAGATTGAGCAGCACGCCGGGCTTGCCGTTGGGGACGTTGAACATGGTTTACCTCGATTGGGAAGGAACAAGTTGAGAAGATGAGTTATTACAGAGCGACGCATTTGCCGTTGGCCATGGCGGCCATTTTTTCATAGAGCGGGGGACCAGCGGGAGGCGCTTCGCCGGGGACCGCTCGCGGCAGGGCGGTAAGACCCGATGGCTGAGCGCCGGTGCGCTGGCCGGGAAGAATCGGCCGGTTGTCGGCCAGGGCCGTGAAGACGGAGAGCGCCAGCGTTTCGGGTAATGCATCGTGACGCGAAAGTCCGATAACCACGGAATCGCCTTGTGGAATCAGGCGTGCCAGCAGCGCGTCGGCGACGGCGGGCGTGAGCGCCCCGCGCGTGATGCACAAATCGCGCTTGGTCCTGACCGCATCGAGTAGAGCCTGGCGGACTTGCGAATCGGCGGGGTCGGCAAGACTTAGGTCGGCCTGCCCCGCGGGCGGCTCGGCCGCATCGGGCGGCGAGGCGATGCCTTGGGCGATCAGCGATTGAACGAACTGGAGAATCTTCTCCAGCTTTTGTTCATCCGGGGCATCCGATAGCCCCGGGATGAGATCGTGCAGCGTCGAGAGGTTCTCCTCGCTGCACGGCAGCAGTTTTTGAGCCATGTGGGCTCTCCTTTGCGGAGGGGAAACCCTCCCGTTAGACGAGTGTGCCGCGGCGAGAGTGAGCACTCCTGCCGGCGCGGCGCCGGCGAGGGTGGAGGAAACGCGAAGACGAGAGCGAGCGGCGCGGGCGTCGTGCAAATCGCCGGCGGGTTCAAAAGGCAGAGTTTCGGCGGCGAGAAATTCCCCTTGACCAGGCACCACCGGGACAGGCGTCAGGGCGACATGCACGATCGCGTCGTGGTAGATATGCCCATGCCCGTCGATGAACGAAGGGGCCACGCCGATGGAGACCTGATTCCGCGCCGCGTCGCGGATGGCGTCGGCGCCGATGAGTTGGCACAGGGCCATCAATCGGTCGCCGACGCGGCGCAGGGCCAGGACATATCCGCGATTGTCTGCGGCGGCGTCGGAGTGATCGGCCGGTATATGCACGCGCACGCCATTGGCGGACATGCGCCAAAAGGTGTGCGCCCAGTGGTCGAGCCGCCGGCGATCAACGCGGACGGTGAACCGCTTGGTCGGATGCCGATAGCGGCCGACGCGGATGAGGTCTTTCCAGAGACGAAGGTTGGGTTGGGTGTGGGTCATGGTTGTTCAGTTGGAGCAAGCGGGACAGCCAGATCGGCCAGCAGCGCATCCATATCGATCCGCGCGGCGAGCTGGGGTCCCAATGTCGGATTGGCCAGCAAACCCTGCACGATTGCGCGGCGGGTTTCCGTTGAATCGTCGGATAGGGGATTGGGCGCGATGGTCACTGCGTCGCGCGCGGCCGGGCCGAAGTTGGCGACCAGCAGGGGATTGACCAGTTGCTGATTGACGGCAAAGGCCAGGTCGAGGTCTACAAGCTCGCTGTCGAGCAGGCCGGTGTCGGTGTGAACGGCGGCGTCGGCGCGGGTGCCGTGCGTGGCTTCGAGGCCGGCCCGTTCGGGACGCAGCCAGCCGCGGAACATGAGCTTGTCCAGATAATTCAGCGTGTTCAGCAGACCCGCGGCATGGTCGGCGGCGCCGGCTTCGAAGGCGGAGAGAACCCACTGGCTCTTACCGGCCAGGGCGGCGGCGGATTCGAGAGCGCGAGGGTCGGAGCCATCGGCTACGACGGAAGCGAACAGGTTGGGCAGGCGCACGCTGCGGCCCTGTGAGACGGCGTCGAGAATCTGCTGGGCTAAAAAGTCATTGCTGCGGTCGGCGCCCGATGCGTCGCGGCTGGTGCCTTCGGGGTAATGAAGCTGAATGACCAGGCCGGCGACTTTCTTCAGATATTGGCCGAGTTTCTCAGCCACTTGCAAAGCCGGACCCCAGGCCTGATGGCGGATATTTTCGTGGCGGCTGCGGCCGTACAGATCGTCGGCCTCGCCGTCGTAGGTGAAGAGAAATGCCTTGCCTTCGGCGGCTCGTAACGTGATCGGCGGTGAATTGCCGGGGCGGTTTTCCAAACCCGCGAAGTCACCATCGTCGCCGGCGAGAATCGCGGTGACATCCGGCAACAGCGGCTTGACGCGGCTGATGCAGAGTTGGCCGCCCTGTTCTTCCCAGACGATTTCGCCGCCGAACCAGCCGTAATCGAGAGCGCGGAGGGCGTCACGCACGAGCCGTGGTCGCAAGGGGTCAATTGTCTGGCGTGCAAAGTCGAGCCAATGCTGCGGCGCGCCGGGGCGGAGGACGAAGTCCCAGGCGTTGCGATAGACGGGCGAGAGGACAATCGAGCGGGCCAGGGCGATGGTCGGATGCGCGTTCATCCGCCGGTAGGTTTCGTAGGTTCCTGATGCCGGGGCGGCAAAGGAACCAAGGGAAACCGTCGCCACGCCGGGGAGAGAGGCGTTGCGGGTTTGCTGGCCGCTTTGCGTTCCGAGCGGCGGCTTGGATTTGAGGCGCAGCGATTTGCGTAAGGCGGCGCCCGTGCGCCGGGCGCGGCTGAGCAAGGCGGTCATTGTGGGCGGCATGGTGATTGGTTGTCCCTGGGTAAAGAGTGATGTTACGCGGAGAACCCGATGGTTCCCGAGCCGGCCGGCATGCGCATGGGCCGGATGGGCATGAGCCAATGGACGCGGTAGCCTTCGGCGTCGGCGGCGTGGCTGAGGCGGCGGTCGTCCTTGTCGATCTGGCCGCGCGACCAGCGCATTTGTTTCAAATCTCGTGTAAGCAACGAACAGCGCGGATGAATCCTGTAACGGCGGCGCCCGTCGAGGGCGGAGAGGGCACAATTGAAAGCGTTGACGCGATCGGCGACGGGCGGATTGGAACGCGGCACCTTCAATTTGAACGGGATGTTCGCCTGGCGAAGCGACTGGCAGACAACGTCCCAACAGGATTCGCCGCTGCCGGCCCACTTGCCGGCGCCGCTGGCGTCGCCGAAGACCCAAAGATCGGGCCAGCGCCAGCCGCCGT
>JBEKYH010000462.1:0-3987 GCA_049511115.1 Tepidisphaeraceae bacterium
GAAGTCGGTGCCGATCAATCAGGGCAATCGCTTATGGCCGGGTTACTCTTGTCCCCTCTCCATGTACTCAGGGAGAGGGATAGGGTGAGGGTCGTTTTTGACTGGCCAACGCGGTTCGAACTTCCGAAGAACCCTCACCCCGGCCCTCTCCCTGAGTACAGGGCGAGGGAGAAATACCAAAAGCGATTGCCCTGCCCGATCAATCGGCTCAATCGGCAGTATACTCACCCCCTCTTGAAGATTGCCCTGGTCATTCTCCACGCCGATCCCGCACGCGGCGGGGCCGAGCGATACACGGCGGATCTCGCTGTCGTACTTGGTGCGCGCGGGAATGAAGTTTCTGTACTGGCCAGCGATTTTGGGGCGGAGATTGCGGGCGTGCAATTCGTTAGTTTGAACAGCCGCAGCGTGACGCGTCGCGGACGATACGCGGCGCTGCTGGATTCGCTCGATGGGCATCTGGCCGAGCATCGCTACGACATCGTGCACGCCATGCTGCCCGTGCGGAAGTGCGATGTGTATCACCCACATGCCGGTCTGGCGGCGGCGGCCGTGGTCGAGGGACACAAAAAGCATTCGGGACGAATTGCCCAGACGGCGGCGCGCCTGGCCAACCGTCTGAATCGAAAACGCTTGCTATTCGCGTCGGTCGAGCGAGCCCTCTTGACCGGCCCGCGCCCGCCGACCGTACTTTGCCTGTCGCAATATGTGCAGCGTACTGTCGCAGGTTATTACGATTTGCCTCCGGCGCAGCTCGCGACATTATTCAACGCCGTCGATTTGGAGCGGTTTGATCCGTCGAAATTAGATCGAGTGAACGCGCGCGCCGAATTATCAATTTCAGGGGATCGCGTTGTTGCGCTGATCGCGGCCCAGGATTTTGGCCGCAAGGGATTGGGGCCGGCGATCGAGGGCCTGGCCGCTGTGGGCGATCCGCGACTGCTGCTGCTCGTCGCCGGGAAGGATGATCCGCGCCGGTACGAGCGCCTCGCCGCTGATTTGAATGTTCGCGGCCAGGTCAGATTCCTCGGCCCGGTCAGCGATATGCGGCCATTGTATGCCGCCGCCGATTTTTTTGTTCTTCCCACGCGCCACGACCCTTGCAGCCTGGTCGTTCTGGAATCGCTGGCGATGGGATTGCCGGTGATCAGCACCGTTTTCAACGGGGCCTGCGAGATAATGGAGACGGGGCGGCATGGCGAAGTGCTTGCTGATCCGGCCGATATCCCCGCCCTTTCTGCCGCGATGCGCCGATTGCTTGATGCGCCGACGCGCGCACAAATGCGCGAGGAGTGCCTCGCCTTGTGCGGAAGGCTGTCCTTTGACGGGCATGTGGATCGTTTGCTGGCCATCTATAACGCGCGCATTAATGCAAACTAAATTGCAGAGTTATTGAATATGACTGAATCGCGCCCACAGCCCGCCGCTTCAGGAACCACCGCCACGGTTCTCGCTGGATTCCTCGGCTGGACGCTCGATGCGTTCGATTTCTTCCTGGTGGTAATGACCCTCACCGCCATCGGGCAGGAATTTCATAAGACCGATGCGCAAATGGCTCTGAGCATCACGTTGACGTTAGCGTTCAGGCCGGTGGGGGCGCTTATTTTCGGATTGCTGGCCGACCGGTACGGCCGGCGCATGCCGCTCATGATCGACCTGATTTTTTACTCGCTGATTGAGGTGCTCACGGGCCTGACCCATCGGTATTCGACGTTTCTCCTCCTGCGGGCATTATTCGGCATCGGCATGGGGGGCGAATGGGGCGTCGGCGCGTCGCTCACGATGGAGAAGGCGCCGCCGCGCCTGCGCGGGCTGCTTTCGGGTCTGCTGCAGGAGGGGTATGCCGCGGGGTATCTGCTGGCCGCGGTGGCATATGCGCTGGTCTTTCCGCGCTGGGGATGGCGGCCGCTGTTCTTCATCGGCGGGTTGCCGGCGGTTTTGGCGCTGTTCGTTCGATTTGGCGTGCAGGAATCGGAGGTCTGGCGGCGGGCAAGGAGCCACAGTTGGAAGGAACTGGCCGGCGGAATTATGCGGCATTGGCCGATTTTTCTGTATCTGGTGGCCCTGATGACCATGATGAACCTGTCATCGCACGGAACGCAGGACCTTTATCCGACGTTTCTCCAACGCGCCCGCGGGTTGGACGTGCAACAGCGCTCAACATTGACGGTCATCTCCATGCTTGGCGCAATTCTCGGTGGGCTGTTCATGGGCCGACTGTCGGACGGTTGGGGCCGGCGGCGGGCGATGATGTTGGCATTTGTGGGCGCGATCCTGGTTATTCCACTCTGGGCGCTGCCACAGCGGCTGGCGCTGCTGGCGACGGGGGCTTTCGCACTGCAATTCATGGTGCAGGGCGCGTGGGGAGTTATCCCGGCACACATCTGCGAACTCTCGCCTGATTCCATCCGCGGATTTATGCCGGGGTTCGCGTACCAGTGTGGCAATCTGGTCGCCAGTTACATTACGGTGCAGGAAGCTCATAACGCGGCGCAATGGGGATACGCCAGGACGCTGATGATTTCGGCGTTGGTGATTTTTATTCTGGCGCTGGTGGTGACAGGTCTGGGGCGCGAGCGCGGCGGCGTGAAATTTGCCGATGGGCTATAGCGAGCGCTTCAAACTATTCACCCTTGGCCCAACAGGGCATCCCAAAACGCCACCGCGCGCTCCAGGCTGTATTCCTGCTCGGCTCGCTGGCGCGCGGCGGCCCCCATGCGGGCGCGAAGGGGTGTATCGTTCGCCAGTTGCACAATAGCCGCGACCCAATCGTCCGCATTCGCCGGGAGCAAGCCTGTATTGCCGGCGACGACCAACTCCGCATTTGCCCCTACCGGCGATGCGACCACCGGCAATCCTGCCGCCATGTACTGCACGATCTTGAAGCCGCATTTCCCGGCTGTCCACGCATCGCTGGGAGTGGGGGCAATGCCGATATCACCGCGGCAAAGCGATGCCGCCTCGGTCTGGGCGCTCCAGGGGATGAACTCGACCGGCAAGGGAGCTGACGGGAGCGTCTCATCGGCGATGACCAGCAGTTTCAGGCCGGGCACCTGCTTGGCCGCCCTCTCCAGCGCCGGCAAGTATTCCTGCAAATAACCGAGTGTAGAGCGCGACCCAATCCAGACCAGCGTCGGCGCTGCGCTGGCCGCGTGCACCTTTACCGAATAGCGGCCGACATCCGCAACCGTCGGCAGAATCAGCGCCCTTGCACCCTCGCGCCGGAATAATTCGCCGAGGTACGCGTTTCCGGCGACGACGGTGTTCACATGGCGCGCGGTTGCCTGAAATCGCCGCCACGCGCGCCGCCGCGACAGCAGGCCGGCGTTACCCTGGCAATACATGACGGCGTCATCGACATCGAAGAAGACGCGCCGCGCTCGGCTTTCCAGCAGACGCGCGTCGATTCCATCGAGCAGCTTGCGCTGCAGAATGACGGCTTGGTATTCGTTTGCCGTGCGCAGCAGGCGGCGCCGCGCCAGCAATCCGCGCGGGCGCAGCTTCACTTCCAATTGCCAGCCGCGCCGGGCAAGCGGCTCGATCAGCGCCGCGATGCGCAGCCGATACGAGGCTTGTTCGAGATTGTTGGCAATAACCAAAACGCGCTTCACGATCCGCCGATTGTTGCCGGACGGGCAAGCAAAGGAAACTGCCCTCACCCTGCCACCCCTTCAAACCTTCGGTAACAATATACCTGACGCACCATGCGATTCAATCGCAAAAATGGCATCGCCTCACTAACGCAGCCGCCGCCGCAGTTGTTCGATGGTTAGCATCGGCTTTTTTGGCCCGTTGCGGTGCAGCATCGCATGGCAGTTTGGGCAGACGGGTCTCAGGTCTCTGATTGGATCGACGTTGTGCCGCCTTCTGATGGTCGAATGCTGTCTAAGATGGTGAACATGAATGAAGCCCGATCCAATCTCGCCGTACCGCTTGCGGAAATCGAATTTGCAGACGGTGCATTTCGTGCCGTAGTGTGCCTTGCAC
>JBEKYH010000463.1:0-3979 GCA_049511115.1 Tepidisphaeraceae bacterium
AAGAAGCTGCAAGGCGGCGGGCCGATGATCGATATTGGCGTGCATGTCATCGAGATGGCCCATTACCTGATGGGAGCGCCGCGGCCGGTCGCGGCGGCGGGGAATACGTGGACGTATCTGGGGGATAAGCAATCGCAGGTCACGTCGATGTGGCCGAACTGGGATTTCAAGACTTACACCGTCGAGGACCTGGCGGTTGGGCAGATTCGCTTTGAGAACGGGGCCATCATGCAGATCGAAGCCAGCTTTGCCGCGCATATCGAGCGGGATATCTGGAATTTCTCGCTGGCCGGCGACAAAGGCGGCTGCCAATGGGAACCCGCGATGATTTTCACGGATCGAGCCGGGACGATGGTCAATGAGACGCCGGCGTATCTGTCGCATGAGAGCGATTTCCCGGCGCTGTTCACGCTGAAGCTTCGCAATTGGGTGGATGCGTGTTTGAAGGGGACGCCGCTGACCGCGCCGGGAGAGGCGGGACTGGCGGTGCAGAAAATTCTGGATGGCGTCTATCGCGCGGCGGAGGCGGGGAAGGAAGTGAAAATCGCGTAAGAGTTTCGAACCGCGGAGGCGTCGAGTAGAGAGAAGGCGCGTCTATGTTGAGGCCGATGACTTCCGATGTGTCCGCCCTTTGGGGCTTCGTGGCAAATGGTCACCAGGCCAGCACGGCGTTTCCTTCTCCCCCTCTAAAATTCCGTACGGCGGGTTTTCCCCAGTACGGCTTCAAATCGGCCTTGGACCGCAACCTTCGCCCCACGGCATCCACCGCGCGGCTTATATGCGGCCAGAAGTCTCGGCATCTTGCCCCTTTAGCCCTTGCGGGCAATCCGTCCCGTAGGACGTTTAGCGGGGTGCCTGCCTTGACCGTCCGATCCAGAGGCCCTTGGCTCGCCAGCGGGTTATTCTGTCCCGCCGGGTCGTCGCTTACTATGGCCTCATCCGAGGCCCTCGGTCCCTCCCGCTGGTTTATGCATTATCCAGCGGGTCTTTGCCCTTGCGGGCCGGGATCGAGGGATTCCCCGATTTACTCCACGTGTCCTTCTCTCCGTGCCGTCTCCCGTACCCCGTCGGACCGGGCGGGCCTTGGTTGTGGCCTATCCGCCCGTGCTGCCTTGGCCGTCTCTGCACTGGCTCGGCATCCGATTGTCCACGCAAGTCGATTCACGCGTGGCCGCGTAACGAGGCTGCAGAGTTCGCTTGATGCTGCGGCCCGGAGATTTGCTCGCCCTTCATCGACAAGGGCTTTTACTTTCGAGCTTTCATCCCATGAGTCACCTCATTGGAACGTCGAGTATAACTACGCGGGCCATCAACCAATTTCCCGCGGCCGGACTCTCACCGGCTGGACACGCAGCATTACGGGCTGCAAGCAGAGGACGCGGAGGTAAATCAGGGCCGAGGACTCAGGACTGAGGAGGAAAAGAGGTGGGCGGTGCCCACCCTACCAAAGACTTCCTCCGCGTCCTCCGCGCCTCAAGGTCGCTACTGCGACCGGGCGGTGAGATCGCATTTTTTCAGGGGACCGGGAGTTCGGCCTGCACCAGGGTGGGGAGATCGGGGCGCTCGAGCAGGCGGGTTTTGTAGGTCGATATCACTACGCCGGGGGCGTCGCGGAGTTGGCCGTTTTCTAAGTGGAAACTCCAGGAGTGCCAGGGGCAGACGCAGCAGTTGTCTTCGATCGTTCCCTCGGCCAATGGCCCGCCGGCGTGGGGGCAATTGTTGTCCAGGGCGTAGACGTTCGGGCCGTGGCGAAAGACGGCAAGCTGGTAGCCGTCGATTTCGACGTACTTGCCCTGGTCTTCGGTGAGTTCGGAGAGATCGCAGAGTGATATCCAGGCCATAAAATCGTGATTCACCGCAGAGGCGCAGAGGACGCAGAGAAGAAAAAGGACTGAGGACTGAGGGCCGAGGACTGAGAGACAGAAAATACATTCATGTTTGAATTCCTCTGCGAACTCTGCGCCTCTGCGGTTAGTAATTTTTCTCTTACACTAGATCGCAAGCCTCGGCGGGCATCCAGTGGTGGTCTTTGCCGCTCCATTTGACGTTGCAGCCGATGGGGTTGGTCAAAGGGACTTGGGGGGTTTTGCCGGCTAAGATTGCATCGACGGCGTCGCGCAGTTCGTGGGTGGTTTCCTTGCCGGGATTGCGCGGGTTATCGTCCATGCGGCCGGTGTAGCGGAGTTTCCGTTCGGCGTCGAATACGTAATAATGGGGGGTGCGGAGAGCCCCGTAGGCCAGGGCCACCTGCTGCGACTCATCGCGCAGATAGGGGAATTTGAAGGCCCGCTCTTTGGAACGCTGCTTCATGTGATCGAAGGAATCGAGGGGGTGGCCGACGGTTTCGTTGGAGTTGATGGCCACGAAAGCGACCCCTTTGGGGGCGTAATCGGCCTGAAATTTGATCATTCGGTCTTCGCTGCCGATGACATAAGGGCAGTGGTTGCAGGAAAAGACCACGACAAGCAGTTTGGCGTCGCTAAAATTGGCGAGCGAGTAGGTCTTGCCATCCGTACCTGGGAGACTGAAATCGGGGGCTTTGGAGCCGAGAGTGAGAGTGAATGCCATTGGGTGACCGCCTTTCGGGTGGATAATAGGACTGAGGGTATTCAAGCGGCAAATGGGGAGGGATGCAAGCCCGCCAAGGGCGGGAAGGACTGAGGGCCTAGGACTGAGGTCGAGACCGTGAGGAGTTGCGATATGAAACAGAAATGTGGATGGGCGCTTGTAGTCGTGGCAGTGGCTTCGCTGGCGCTGCCGGTTCTGGGATGGGCGCAGGATGCGGCGGATGGGGTGAATTTGCGGCGGACGGTGATCGTGGACGTCGTGCAGCGCACCAAGGACGCGGTGGTGCTGATATCGGCGGAGAAGATGGTGATGCAGCAGGTGTCGCCGTTTGGGGGGGACCCGTTTTTTCAGCAGTTCGGGCCGGGGGAGATTGTGCAGCGCAAGGCCAACAGCCTGGGGAGCGGGTTTATCATTCATGAAGACGGGTACGTGGTGACCAACAATCACGTGATCGATAAGGCGCGGCAGATCACTGTCGAGTTGTCGGATGGGCGAAAGCTACCGGCGACGTTGATCAGCGCGGATGCGGATGCGGACCTGGCGATTTTGAAAATCAGCGACCCCAAGCCGCTGCCGGTGCTGGAGCTGGGGGATAGTTCGGACCTGATGATCGGCGAGCCGGCGATCGCGGTGGGGAATCCGCTGGGATATAGCCACACGGTAAGCACGGGGATTGTGTCGGCGCTGCATCGCGATTTGAAGAGCAGCCAGGGAGAGGTGGCTCTGGGTGATTTGATTCAGACGGATGCGGCCATCAATCCGGGAAACAGCGGCGGCCCGTTGCTCAATGCCTATGGGCAGGTGATTGGGATCAATACGGCCATCCGAGAGGATGCACAGAACATCGGGTTTGCCATTCAGGTGAATCGTCTGCGCGATCTGATCCCGGAACTGATGAGTCCGGCGGCGGCGAACAAGGTGGAGGTGCCGCTGGTGTTGAAAGAGACGCGGAAGATCGCCGAGCCGGCGACGATTACCACGCAGGTTGTATCGGCGGACAGCTCGGCGAAGCGCCTGGTGGCGATCAACGGACATGAGCCGCGGGATATTGTGGATGCGTATGCGCGGCTGTTGCGCGTGAAGGCGGGGCAAAAGCTGCATGTGACCTGGGCGGGGGGCGAGGAAGTCACGCTGGCGGCGACGGCGGTGCCCACTCCGGACGCGGTTGTGCAGGCGAAGAAGCGGCTGGGGGTGGGGATAGAACAGGTCACGCCGGTTCTGGCGAAAAAATTGGGGCTGGAAACCGAAGAGGGGTTGTTGGTGACAGACGTGCAGCCCGGATCAGTGGCCGCAAACGCGGGGATTGAGAAGGGGGATGTGATGATGGCGCTGGGGCATTATCGTGTCAGCACGCTGGAGGATTTGTCGGCGCTGATCCATCACCTGCCACAACAGGGCAAGGTGGGGATTA
>JBEKYH010000464.1:0-3945 GCA_049511115.1 Tepidisphaeraceae bacterium
CCCACCGCCGAATCTACCCCGCGCCTTTTCCCCCTCTCCATGTACTCAGGGAGAGGGCCGGGGTGAGGGTTCTTCGTCGTTCGCCACTGTCAGGTGCTATCCCCCCAGCACTCGCTTCAAATCCCCCTTCATATCCAAAACCGCCTGCTCCACACATTTCTGCCAGTTATTTCCAAACTTTTCCGCGTAGCGCGGCTCGGAAAACGCATACAAAATACTTCGGCTCGCCGACACGATCGCCCCATACCCATTTTGAAACGCCGCCCGCGTCTGATCCGCCGTCGCCCCCTGCGCCCCATACCCCGGCAACAGAAAGATCGACTTCGGCAGCCGCTTTCGCAAGCTCACCATCGTCTGGCTCTGCGTCGCCCCGACCACCGCGCCAATCCCGCTGTACCCTCGCCGCCCCACTAGCTCCGCATCACTCGCCAGAATATTCACCTGATCCGCCAGCATCTCCGACCAGGTCCGCCCGTCGGCCAGCGCCGCATCCTGCAATTGCGCCGACCCCGGATTACTCGTGCGCACCAGAACAAACAGCCCCTTGTTCAGCTTCCGCGCCACTTTCACAAATGGCTCCAGCGTATCCATCCCCAGCATGGGATTCACCGTCACCGCGTCGGGCAAAACCACCGCGTCATCAACATTGGGATTGCCCGAATCGTCCAGATGCGCACTCGCATACGCCGCCGCCGTTGACGCAATATCCCCTCGCTTGACATCCCCGATGACCAGCAGCCCCAGCTCTTTCGCCTGCTGAATCAGGCTGAAATACGCCTCCACGCCTTCCCAGTGGTATTTCTCAAAATACGCCGACTGGAATTTGACGATCGGCACTAACCCCGCGACCGTCTTCAAAATCGACAGGCAAAAATCATAGATCGCATCCACCCCCGCTTCGGCGCTTGTCGAATCGCCGCCTGCAGCGCGATCGCGCACCGCCGCAGGCAGGCTCTCCAGCATGGGATCAATCCCCACGCACACCGGTGAGCCGCACCGGTCGATCGCATCCAGAAGTCTGTCGGCAAAAAAATCGGGCATGAAAACCTATGAACCTATTCGTTGTTTAATGGATTGGGCCAGTTGCGATTCCATCGCCAGGTCGCGGCCGATGGCGTACCAATAAGGCGTCGCGTTCTCAGCATTTCCGCCCAACACGCCCGTCGGTTCGCCCGCGGTAAAACTGCCGGGCGCCTGCGTCGGATTGGTGATCCGATTCGGCCGCATATACAGCCGCTCCACCAGAACCTTGGGAGTGACCGTATATCCCCCGGGTATCTTCTCGAACTCAAACGCTATGGTCCGCCGGATCGTCTGCAGCGTGTTCTGCATCGCGGAATAAAAATCCCCCGTGTCCGGCCGCCACGGCTCGAAAATCTGCTTGGAAATCAGCGGCTGCGTGGTCAATTCGCCTTCGCGGTAATCCTGCCGATCCAGCGTGAACAACTCAACTCGCGCCGTGTCGCCGCACGCAGTCCACAGCTTGTCGTAATCATCGCAGAACACGGACACCGCCGCCGGCTTGTCGAGCCAGTAGCTCGGCTTGGCCGTCTCGATGTCCTGCTCCTTTGGCCCCGTCAGCGGCGGCGGTTCCGTCGAACACCCCACCAGCGCAGCTCCCACAATCGCCAGGCCCCATCCAATAGCTTCTTGTATCAACCGCTGTTTCATGCCACCGGCGCCTCCCGCGCCAACCGCGGAAATTGTCCATTGGCGTCCGCGCCCAGCCACGCCTCGCCGACGGTATGTATCACAATCGCGTTCATCGTCCCCGGCGTTCCCATGGCCGAGCCGGCGCAGATTACCACGCGATCCCCCGTATCGGCAAAGCCGCGCGCCTGCACCATCGCATCCACCGCCGCCACCAGCTCGCTCATTCCCGCCACCGGCGCCATCTCCTGCGGCGTAACCCCAAAGTGCAACGCCATGCGCCGCAACGCCCTGTGATCGCTGGATAGCGCGATGATCGGCGTAGGAAACCGATTCTTGGAAAAAATCTGCGCCGTCGCCCCCGTCTGGCTCCAAACCACGACCAGCTTCACCTTCAAATCCTGAATGAGATGCCACACCCCCGTCGCCACCGACGCCGACAGCCGCAGTGCCGGCGCCGTCGGCCGCAGCGCCCGCGTCGCCATGCCCCCGGAGTTAATGAGGTATTGCTCGGTGACATCGCACACATGGTTCATAATGTGCACCGCCCCATGCGGGAATTTCCCCACCGACGTCTCTCCGCTCAACATCACCGCATCGGAACCGTCGAATATGGCGTTAGCCACATCACTGACTTCCGCCCGCGTAGGGCTGGACTGCTCGATCATGCTCTGCAGCATCTGCGTCGCCACGATCACCGGCTTCCCCGCCGTCTGGCAGCGGCGAATCAAATCCTTCTGAATGATGGGAACCTGGGCTACGTCCATCTCCACCCCCAGGTCGCCGCGCGCGATCATCAACCCGTCGCTCACCTCCAGAATGCCGTCAATCTCCTTGACCGCCTCCGACTTCTCGATCTTGGAGATCAGGTGGATGTCGCAGTGCCTGTTCTGCAAGTGTTCGCGGAGCAACGCCAGATCATCCGCTCGCCGCACAAACGAAAGCGCCAGATAATCCAGGTCATTTTCAATGGCCCATTCCACGCACTCCCAATCCCGCTCCGTCATCGACGGCACATTGATCGCCGTATCCGGCAGGTTGATCCCCTTGGAACTCTTCACCACGCCCGCCGCCGTGCATCGGCAGCGAATCTCGTTGTAATTCTTATCCGTGCAGATGAATTTTATCAGACCATCCTCGATCAGCACCCGGTTGCCGATCTGCACATCATCCACAAAGCTCGGGTAAATCGTGCTGATGTATCCCTTGGCGCCGACAATCGGCACGCGCTGGATCACCACCTCATCGCCCATGCTCACCGGCATTCCGCCCGTGCCGTCCGTGTCAGCCACCTGACCCACTCGTATTTTCGGCCCGCATAGATCGCCGAGAACCGCAATCGGTTTGTCATGCTGCATCGCCGCCTGGCGGATGTTTCGCAACGTCAGCAGGTGCGTTTCCAAATTGCCGTGGGAAAAATTCAGCCGGCACACATCCACGCCCGCCTTGAACAGGCTGAGCAGCGAATCAACCGCCGCGCAGGCGGGCCCCATCGTGGCGATGATCTTGGTGCGAATCATGTCTGAATTACAAACGGCGGCTGATAAGCCATGATAAGCAAGCAGGTCCCAATGGGAAGGGACTACTTAAGCGGTCGATAATATTTAATCCGCTTATCGCAGCGGTGCAGGCGCCGAAAAACGCACAAACATTTCCTCATTTGCCAAATCTACCCATTTGGCCAATAAAAACAGTCCTAAAACCGTGGCCATTTCGTCCAATTCACTCCCCAAATAAAAGCAAATTTCTGAAAACCATAGCCAAAAAAAATAGCTTTGAGACAAATTTTCGTTGCATTGGAAAAAATTCGTGGTAAGGTCCGAGTATTACCTGGACGGGCTGGAGGAGGGATGAGTCCGGAGCGGGCAGCTCTCTCCTCCACACGATTTTAATCGCATTTCAACCCACACAGGTGTGGAGGTAGGCACATGGCGGCAAATTCTTGTCGGAACACGTCGTTCGGTCTCGACCAAAATTCTACGAAAACCACTGCAAGGGCGAAGCACGGCATGCGTCGCAAAGGGCTCTTCGCCCTTTCGGCCGCCGCCAGCGCCGTTGGATTCATCGGCCTGATGCCGCATATGGCTAAAGCCGATGTCTTGTCGAATGCCTTTAATTTTGATGGTCAAGATACCACCATCGACGACGGCGATACGTTCGAGTGGATGGATCTCGGACCAACCGTCGATAGTCCCCCTGCTGGAGTCTACCCCGGTTCGCAGGATATTGCGCAATTCGATAGTGTAAACACCAACGAAGACAACGCCGGCGGCTCCTTCACCGCGATCACCGGAG
>JBEKYH010000465.1:0-3940 GCA_049511115.1 Tepidisphaeraceae bacterium
CTTTTTGGTACCACATGCGACCACTCCCTTGTAAGCAAGCCGCCGCGGCGCGTGCGGCGGTCAACGCACTCCCGTCGCTGGGCGCTCTGGGCGCTGAGACTACACGGGCTCCACCGTGACACGCAAACCGACCGCCCTTGCGACCGCCGACAGCGTCGAATACCTGGGATTGCCGCGGCCGGAAAGCGCGCGGTGGAGACTTTCGCGTTCAATGCCTGCTTTCTTGGCAATTTGCGTGATTCCTCCGCGCGCCTCGGCGATTCGCCGAAGCGCTATCAGCAACACCTGGGGTTCGTCTTCGTCTTCCAAGGCCGCCTTCAGGTACTCAACGGCAAAATGAGGATCTTTCCGTAGTCGATCAAGAACCGCTTGATCATGTGAGACCTTCGCGGGATAAGCTTTGGGCTTCATGACGTCGTCTCTCTTTCGATGTAATCCTTCCACATTGCGATCGCTCGTCCAATATCGGCCGCCTGCTTCCGCTTGTCGCCGCCGCACAAAAGCAAAACAATGTGACGACCGGAAAGAGCGTAATACAGGCGATATCCGGGGCCGTGGTCGATTCGCAGTTCCCACACACCTTCTCCGACTGACTTGTGATCACCGAAATTCCCACGTTGCACGCGATCGACTCGCGCCGTAATACGGGCCACCGCCTGTGCGTCCTTCAAGCTACTCAGCCAGGAATCAAATAGGTCAATTCCGTCCCGCGTCTGATAATGCCATACCTCGTACACTCACCCCAGTATGACTTATAAATCACAAAATGTACAGAGGCTCATCGCGCGGCCCCCCAGGCGTTTGCCTACACAATCCCCTGTTATTATCGTAAAACATCCCCGTGCCCGACGTATCCGTCAATCTCGCCGGCCTTCAGTTGGCCAACCCGATGCTCACCTGCTCCGGCACGTGCGGCTACTCGTTTGAGTACGCGGATTTCATGGACCTTTCGCGCCTGGGCGCTTTCGTCACCAAATCCATCACCCGCCAGGAGCGGCCAGGGAATGAGCCGGCGCGGATCGTCGAGACGCGGGCGGGAATGCTCAACGCCATTGGGCTGGCCAATGTGGGGCTCGACCGGTTTCTGGTGGAGAAGGTGCCGCTGCTGAAAAAGATGCCATGCCCGGTGATCGTCAATGTCGCGGGGCATCGCGTGGACGATTACGTCGAGACCTGCGCCGCGATGAACGACCTGGATTGCGTGGCGGGCGTGGAACTCAATGTCTCCTGCCCCAACGTCGCCGACGGCCTCACCTTCGGCACCAATCCCGCGCTGCTGGCGGAACTCACGCGGCATGTGAAAAATGTGCTGCCCTCCAAGCCGCTGATGGTGAAACTTTCGCCCAATGTGGAAGACATCGCAGCGACAGCGCAGGCAGCGGTGGATGGCGGGGCCGATGTGCTGACCCTGATTAACACCTTCACGGCGATGGCGATCGACATATACAAGCGCCGCTCGCGCCTGGCCAATACGACCGGTGGCCTATCCGGCCCGGCGATCAAGCCCATCGCAGTGCAAATGGTCAGCCGCGTCTATCGGCTCGTCGCCAAGCCCGCCGGCGTTCCAATCGTCGGCATGGGCGGCGTGCAGTTCTGGCAGGACGCGGTGGAGTTTATTCTCGCCGGGGCCAGCGCCGTCGCCGTCGGAACGGCCCTGTTTGTGGACCCCGCCACCCCCAACAAAATCCTCGACGGCCTGCTTCAATTCATGCAGCAGCAGCGGATCGAGCGACTGGGGGACATGGTCGGAGCGTTACAATTCCCCCAGGCGGCCGTGCCGGTGGCGAGTCCGGGGTGAATTGCCGTGAACTTGACACTCCCCAGTCCTAGGTTATTGTGAACCTTGCCCTCACCCGGGGCCATAGTGAAATGGGATCACGCGACCATGGCATGGTTGAATTTGGGGTTCAAATCCCCATGGCTCCATTTTTCCCCGCCCGCGGCGGGGAAAAATAGAGGGGAGAGAGTGGAAAGTAGAAAGTAGAAAAAGGCAAAGACTCGCTGCCACATCGGAGGGCGCGGCTGCCCGAGTTGGCTCTCTCCCCGGTCTACTTTCTACTCACTACTTTCTTCTTCAATCACGCCAATGGCCTTCGCATTCGAGAAACTTCTCGTCTATCAAAGGGCCGTCGATTTCTCGGATCGTATTTGCGAGTTGAGCGGAACCTTCCCGCGCGGGTTCTACTTTTTGACAGATCAGATCAATCGCGCGGCGTTGTCAATATCAACGAACATCGCCGAAGGCAACGGCCGCTTCACCACGCCTGACAAAAGAAACTTCTTTGGCATTGCGCGCGGATCGGTCCAAGAATGCGTCCCGCTGTTGGAAGTCGCCCGGCGGCGCGGGTTCGTTGCGGCAACCGAGTACGACGCGCTGAAGAATAACCTCGAAGAGATTTCCAGAATGCTTTCTGGTCTGATTATCAGGCTGGGAAAGCGTAAGGAATAACGGTGATATTATATAGAGTCGGCGGCGACCATTTTTCGGCAAAATTGCTCGTCAGGTCTTCGCTCTCGCCAATTGTAACGGGGGACAAGCAAGAGGGTTTTACGGTCGCCGCTGCCGCTGTGCGCCATGCGCGAAGGACACGATTGTAACAAGGCGTTCAACTTCGTTGATGGTGAAGAAAACCAGATGTATCAGGCGGGTTTCGAAGCTAAATCAAGGCCCAGTTTGCCGGCGAGCTTTTTGATCGCTGCGCGGGCGGGGCGAGTGCGGCCCGCCGCCGCGTCGGCAAGACCACGCTTAACCGAAGCGGAGATTTCAAGCTGTTCGATTCGTTCCGCCATTTCATCGAACACGCGCGGGGCCATGACGACACCCTTGGCCTCGCCGTTGACGGTGAGCACTTCGATCGCGCCGGTTTTTGCCAAACGATCAAGATGGGCCGTCGCATTTGCCCGGAAATCACTGAGCTTGCGAATGTCGCTGGTGCGGATCATTGAACACCTCCAACGTCGATTGTACCAAATTCAGTATCCTATACTTCCTGACCGATCAGATCAATCGCGAGGCGCTGTCGGTTTCGACGACCAACGGATATGATTCACCCCCGACGCCATTGCGTCATTTACCACAGCCCACCGCCGCTTTAACGGGCTTGATATCCGCGGCGAGAACAGGATATGGCCGACGCACGAATCCGCAGCCAGATCGCGCTGATCGCAGCGCGTTTGATGTACGACCGACAGGAATCAGAATACTTCACCGCCAAGCGCAAGGCGGCTCGCCAACTCGGCGTGGAATATCGCTTTCGCCCCAAAGACCTTCCGTCCAACGCCGAAATCCGCGACCAGATTCAGGCGATGGCCAATCTGCTGGAAGGCGACAAACGCAAGGAAAATCTCAAGGAAATGCGGCTGGCCGCGCTGTCGATGATGCGCCGGCTCGCCGGCTTCCATCCCCGCTTGATCGGCAGCGTCTGGACCGGCCACATCCGCCAGGGGTCGGACATCGATCTGCATGTCTTCAGCAACAACGCCTCGTCGGTGACCAACGTGCTCGATGAACACAACCTGCGCTATTCGATCGAGCGAAAGCGCATCATCAAGCACAACGAGGAACGGACCTTCACGCATATTCACCTGACCGAGAAATTTAATTTTGAGCTGACGCTCTACCCCGAAGACAAGATCAACTATGCCTTCAAGAGCTCGATCACGGGCCGGGCGATCGAGCGGGCGTCGATCGCCGAATTGGAGCAGTTCCTTTCGCTGGAATACCCCGGCATCGACCTGTCACCCGAGCGCCTCGACGATTTTTTGGACCGGTTCGAGCTGTTCCGGATGCTTCTCGCCCCGCTGGAAGAAGTTCGCCAGAGCGCGGTTCATCACCCCGAGGGCGATGCCCTTTACCATAGCCTGCAAGTCTTCGAACTGGCTCGCGACCGAGCGCCTTATGACGAGGAGTTTCTGCTGGCGGCTCTCCTGCACGATGTCG
>JBEKYH010000466.1:0-3936 GCA_049511115.1 Tepidisphaeraceae bacterium
GGACCTATTCATCGAATGCCTGTATAGACACGGCGTACGCGTCGTGTTTGGCATACCCGGTTCGCACTCAACACACCTATACGATGCCGTCAATCGGCACGGCGGCGTTCAAACCATTCTCTGCCGTAACGAGCAGGCGGGCGCATTCATGGCCGATGGTTACGCGCGCGCCACGGGCAAGCCCGGCGTCGTCTGCACAACCGCCGGTCCGGGCGCGACACACGCGCTGTCGGGAATAGCCGAAGCCTACGCGGATTCGGTCCCGGTTCTTCTAATCTCCGGACAAGTCAACCACGATCGCATCAACGAAGAATGCGGCCGATACCACGAGATCGATCTCGAAGGCATATTCCGGCCCAGCGCACGATTCTCCAAGACCTTGATGTGCCCAAGCGACATCCCGAGTCTGGTTGATCAGGCGATGGTCGCCATGGTAAAGGGACGCCCCGGTCCTGCGGCGCTTTTCCTACCCCAGGACCTGATGGCATTGGACATCGACACCAAGGCGTCGGCGTCAGTGATCGGTCTGCGTCGGATTGCTCCCGACGCACACGCGATCCGCCGTGCCAGGGAAGTGCTTGCGCAGGCGCAGCGCCCGGTCATTCTCGCCGGCGGCGGCGCGATCTGGTCCGATGCGGGCCGGCAGATTGAAGAATTAGCCAGCCAGTTGGATTGCCCAGTAATCACAACCTTGAACGGAAAGGGGGTCATTGATGAGCGATCGGAAATGTCCCTGGGTCACGGGCGCACGCGACCGGCCAGAATGGCCCTCGCGCGCGCCGACGCCATGCTGGCCTGCGGCTGCCGATTCACAGAAATCTTCACGGTTTCCGGAAGCATGCCGGTTCCTCCCGCTCTCGTGCAGATCGACATCGATCCCAATCAGATCGGGATGAACTATCCCGTGATGGTGGGAATTCCGGCGGATGTAAAGGCCACCGTGGAGGCGATTGGCGCCGGATTCCAAAGTCCCAGGCCGGCGTGGAAGACGATGTGGCAGAAGTTGCGAACCGCCCCAACGCTCGCTCCCGAGTGGTTCGTCGACACGATTCGCGCCAGCGTTCCCGAAGACACCATGATTTTCTCCGACGTCTGCGAAATGGGCGTGCGAATGCAGACCGATTTCCCCGTCTACGGCCCGCGCCGGTTCTTCTATCCCTCCAACTACGTCACGCTGGGCTGGGGGCTTCCCGCGGCCATCGGCGCGGCGGTGGCACATCGTAACAAGTGGATCGTCTGCGTCGCTGGTGACGGCGGCTTCGTGATGACCGCACAAGAGTTGGCAACCGCCGCGCGTTATCGCCTGAAAGTCATCATCATTATTCATAATGACTCGACGTACGGTGCCATCAAGAACATTCAGCACGACAAGCACGATCGCCGCTATCGTGACACCGAACTGAATAATCCCGACTTCCTGTCGCTGGCGGAGTCGTTCGGCGTGGCCTCGCATCGCGCGGTTGACGCCGACGACCTGTCCATGGCGATCCACCGCGGCCTTGACCGCGGCGGCCCGACGCTCATCGAAGTTCCCGATCATTGGCGTGCCATCCGGTTGGGCGCCGTGCAGCGCGTCGAGAAACTAGCCGCCACACAGACCAAATCCTTCGCGCCCGACGCTCAGATGCCCACCGCTTTGGCAAGGCCGATCATCAGGGAGAATGAATCGTTGTGAGCCAGCGATCGGTCCTGATCGCGGGAGCCACCGGAGGCATCGGCCGGGCGGTGGCGACAGAACTTGCCGGCTCGGGTCTGCGCGTGGCCCTCATGGGGCGCGACCGCGGGCGACTGGAACAAACCCGAAATGAACTTGGCCTAAGCGATGACGCCTGCAAGATCGCGCCTTGCGATCCGGCCGATCGCGCCGCAGTCAAGGCGGCCGTCGATAGCGTGCTCGCGTCGCTTGGGGCAATCGACGTTCTGGTTTGCGCCGCGGGCATCAACGTCCCCCAGCGCAGCCTGCGCTCGCTTGATCCCGCCGATTTTGACCGGGTCATTGCCGCCAATCTCAACAGTGCATTCAATGTCATTTATCATGTGCTGCCATCCATGCGCAATCGCGGCGACGGCCTGGTCATTCAGATCGGCTCACTTGCCAGCCTGCGGGCCAGCGCGCTCGCGGGCGCGGCTTATTCCGCCTCGAAATTCGCGCAGTTGGCCCTGGGCGTCTGCATCGGCCGCGAGGAGCGCGGACGAGGAATCCGCTCGACGGTCATTTGCCCCGGCGAAGTGAACACACCGTTTCTGGATCAGCGCGCCGGCCGCCCTGGCGCCGGCGAAGGAGGACGTCGCGAGATGATCCTCCAACCGCAGGATGTCGCGGCGGCCGTGCGGTTTGTGGTGGAGCTTCCGCCGCGGGCATGTGTGCCGGAACTGGTAATTAAGCCGACGATTGACGACTTCTCCTAAATCGCGGCTCTCACAGGGGCAAATTGCCTCAAATCGTTCGCGGATTCTGTAAATCGCCCAGGATGGGTGCAGCGCCCTTTCGGCGTTCGTAAAAGATTCTGCCTAGGATCAATCCCACCACCAGGCCCGCCACAAGCCAGCAGGTAAGGCCCATCGCGATCCGGTCGAGTATGTGCCGTAACATGGTAATCTGGTTTTCAATACGGTGCTGTGAAAAACAAAAAACCGACACAACGAAACACCAGCGGTGTTCGGTTGCGTCGGCTTACTCTTTAACTGGTCGCCCGGCGTCTGCCGGATTACCCTTTACTTAGCCATCCAACGACTCACTTATAATGCCGTGAGCGTATTTATTTCACGCTCCAAGATACCGACATCATATTGCTCCCTAAAGCCAACGCAAGAGGAATCCCAATATCCTGAGAAATCCTTCAGTCCCTGAAGACTCGGGGCAAAATTGCTTCCTACTGCTTCATCTGAAACGGAATCTGCGGCTCCGGGAGCATCTGGTAGGTCTGCGCCACTGTGCGATGGCCGTAGGTGAGCAGATAGTATTGTCCCAGCGGCCGGTCCAACGGACGGATGTAGATCAGGAAGGGATTCCAATCGCCCGTGTGTTGAGCCTGACGTGCCAGTTCCTGCGCAGGGACTTCAAATTTTGAGCCTGCATAGCGGGAATATTCCGTGAAATAATCCCTCCAGAAAAAGACGGCGAATAAAAGCGCCACAATCGGCGCCGCCAGAAGCACGGCTCTCCATCGCTCGACGGCGCGGCCGAGAATGAAACCCGTGAAAAGGCAGAAAAACGGCCATGCGCCGACAGCGCGCAGGGAGTTGGGTGATTGATCCAACGTGAGAGCCGACGGAAGCACGGACGATGCCAATCCGGCAATGACAATCAAAAGCACCAACGGAACGCGCAAAGTGCCGCCCGCACGAAGATATCGCAGCAACAGCAAAGCCGCTAGAAAAACAGCCAATATATCCAGCCAACTGAGCTGGCCGCAAAACCCCGTCGCGCGCCACAATTCACGGTCGCCCGAGACAAAGAGATAGGAAGCGGAAAATTGGCTGGCGAAATTCCGGCCAACTATCCAGGTTTTATAGAGAAAGTTGCTGGTACCGAGCTCATGGCTTCCCGCGGACGAGAACAGTGCGATCTGCTGATACCGCGCCAGCAATTGACCGTTGAAGATGCACACAACCAGCGGAATACAGCAAATACACAGCGTGGCTGCGAAGGCAAGAATCGCTGGGATTTTCCTAAGCAGGAGCAGCGCAACGAGGAACAACGGAATCATCAGCCGCGCGGCTGGGTAGGCGTACAAAGCGATTGAAAAGCATCCGCCCGCGGCGATGGCGTTCCATTTGCAACCACTTCTTAAGAGAAAGAAGGTCCCCCACACAACCGCGCACGGATAAAGCGTTGGATCGTCGCAGGTAAGCCGAGCCCATTGGAATGCCCAGGGGGAGAGGGACGCCGAGAGGAGGGCAAATACCGCCACGCGCCAGCCGCAAAGTATTCTG
>JBEKYH010000467.1:0-3930 GCA_049511115.1 Tepidisphaeraceae bacterium
CACGCTTTTGGGCGGCTCAACGAGGTCGTCAAAATTGAAGACCATGTCCAGCGCCATATACAGCCCCACCAGCACTAGAAAACTGATGAGGTAATTCTTGAGGAAATTGATCAGGAGATAGCGGTCGAGAATCTTCACGTGATGATGTTTTAGCTTGGTTTCAGAGTGCTGCGCCGCCGGCGGTCAACGCTGGGCGACGATGAATCGCCGCCGCCGCACGATGCGGTCAAGGGCTCTCGTCTGCCACGATTCGATTCTGACCGCTGCAAACCCTCGCAGTTCCTTGGGAACGTCGTTCGTTGCTGACGCCCTTGTAACACAAATTACCCGCGCAAGCGACGCCGGATCCGGACGCCCGCCGAAGAAATCGTATGCCGTCGGCCGATCGGTGGAGATCGTCCAAACCTCCGGCCTCCCCGGCATGTAAAACGCAGCCTCCGCCGCGTTTTCATAGGATGTGCAATAGACGGTCGCTCCGTTGGCTCGATCGCCCAGCGCCCTTCCATAATCCTCCCACCCAAACATGTCCTCCCACCGGCTGGGAATCGACGCCAGCATGCGCACCGGAACAAGTCGCACGATCTCGGGAACCTGCCCAACGACCATCGCCGCCGCCGCGACGCCCACGCCAATCCCCACCCACCGCCACAATTCTGCCCTGGCTTCTTCCGCGATCCACCGTGCCAGCACAACCGTCATCGGCACATACGCAAACACCGGCCAATTCACCTCCGGCCGATGGCGGAGCGAAAACACCCCAAAGAACACCAGCGGCAACGTCGCCGATAACAGCACCATCTGCCCCGGCAAGTCCAATCGCGACCATTTCCGCCATTGCGAAACAATCGCCATGATCCCCAATACAAACAACACCGGCGTATACAGCGCCGCCTGCCCCGCGATGTAGATCGATAGATTCGTCAAAGGCGCGAGCCGCGCCGTTGTATCATCGCTCGTGTCAGCTACCGCGTCGCTCGCCGCTGCCGACCCATGATGCCATTGGAATTTAAACGACGCCCAATCGTGCCGCTGGTTCCAGATCACGACCGGCATAAAAATCGCCACCGCCGCCAACAACCCCAGCCACAGCCACGGCGACCGCAACTCGCGCCGCCCCCGCCTGGTGCATAACACCGCGATGCCCACGCTCCCCGCCGCTACCACCGCGGTGTATTTGGAATCCATTGCCAGCCCGGTGCACACCCCAAAGACCAGCCACCAGATTTTCCGTCCGCGCTCGCCACTCGCCGCCGCCGCCGCCGCCAGCGCGCCAATGCCAAAAAAACACGCCGGCGTATCCGGCGCAATGATCGTTCCCATCACCGCCGTAAACGGCGACAAAATGAGAATCCACCCCGCCAGCCGCGCCGCTCGCCAGTCGCTGCCAACCGTTCGCGTCAGGCCGATGACAATGAGGATCGTCCCCATCATCAGCACTGCCGCCCCAAATCGCACGGAAAACTCGCTGGTCCCAAATACCGCCGTCCCCGCGCGGATCACCCACGCCACCATCGGCGGGTGATCCAAATACCCACTCGCCAGATGCCGCGACCAGACCCAGTAGTAAGCCTCGTCCGGGACGAGCTCCCGCAGACCATTGTAGATCAGTCGCAACGCCAGCCAAACCGCGCACGCCGCCGCAAGCAACAGTCCCCTCTCCCTGTACGCAGGGAGAGGGCTAGGGTGAGCTTCGCTTTTTTGGTTCGCGAACGTCATTTAGTCGATCTAAGAGTCCTCACCGCCTCTACCGCCGCCTCAACCTGCCAATCAGCGCCGCCGCGATAATCGCCACGATCGCATTTCCGCTCCAGATCAACGCGATCCCCAATTGCAGCGGGTGGTTGTGGCTCAAAAACTTGGGGCTGATGACATCCGGAATATGGTCCGCCGTCTGCTGGCCGGCCACCACCAGCGTGATGCACAGCAGCGCCGGCGCGAAGCTCACTGCGAACGCGGTCAGAAAATTGCCGCTCTTGAACATCATCCCCAGCGCGCTTCCCACCAGCACCAGGATCAGGCAGCTCACCGCGAAACTCGCCCGGCTGTGCAACTCGCCGCGCACGGCGTTATTCACCACCACCTGCTCGCGGCGCAGGAAATTGGCGTCGTACGCATCCAGCTTCTGGTCCTTCGCATACGCCGATAGCGTCCGCGTCTGCCGCAGTTCCTTAATGGCCACATCCATCGGCACGTCAATGTTCCGCTCCCACGTTTTCGTCTCGGCCGGCACGGCCCCCAGCCCCATGTCGGGCGTCCGCAGCGCCGCGTCATTCAACGCCAGCGACACCACCATGAAACCGTTCTCGTTATCGGCCCGCGCTCGCAGCCGCGCCTCGTGTGCCTCGGCCGTCTGCACAATCCGCTGGTGATCCAGCATGACCAGACTCACCTGGCGCTGCACAGGGTCTCCCGGCTTCGCCGGTGCATCGGATGTGAAGACCAGCTCATCGCCCTCCAACGTCGGCGCCGGCCCCGTGGTTCTCAGGTCGTACACCTCATCGGGCGCCTCCGCCGTGGTCAGCCGGCGCGTTGCATTTCTCTCTGCCGCCAATTCCAGCAGGAACGCCTTCTCCTGGTCCTGCTTGAGCAGCGCCGCCACCGCCAGCGACACGCGCTCGCTCGTGGACGGATCGGCCGACAGCTTCACCAGGTCCCACAGCTTCATGAACTTCACGTTTTCGCGGATCGGATTCGGCAGCGGCATCGGCGGCGGGTTCAGCGATTCCATCCCCACCTGGTTATTCTGCCCCAACGTCCGCGGAAACTTCGCCCCCTGCAATAACTGAATCGTCATCTCACCCGGATCAAGCACCGGATCGTCACCCGCCGGATGTATCCGCACCACCGCCGATTGTGCCGTGCAGAATTCCTTCGGCAGCCGCAGCTTGGTCACCGCGTCGGGCTTTTCATACGTCACAATGGCCGGCCCGATCAGCTCGACGCGCTGGGCATCCGGCGAATTGGGGTCCGCCGGAAGCACGCGCGCATCCTGTGCGAAAACCGTCGACGCGCCGCTCAACGTGCCAAAGCGAATCTGGTGGTTGCGTTCTATTTTATTGACAATCACGTTGGCCAGGTTGGAATAAATCACCTTCTCCACGCGCAGCGAAAAAACCGGCACGATAAAGCACAGGAGCAAAATGCTGAAGATGGCCACCATCAGCCCCAGCACCAGCGCCGGCAGGCCGATGACCGTATAAGAAATCCCCGCCGCCCGGCAGGCCGTCAGTTCATTGTCCGCCGCCAACCGGCCGTAGGTCACGGTCGTCGCAAACAGCGCCGCCGCCGGCAGCGAATAGGCCATCATGGCCGGCGTGAGGTAGCTGAGCATCTTCCCCACCTGGGCCGCATCGAGCCCGTTCTCCGTCAATGGCCGCAGCAGCCCGCCAAAGCTCATGATCGCGGCCAAAGCGCCGCTGGCCATGAGAAAGATGCGCACCAGATCGCGGAACAGATACCAAAAGAGGGTTTTGCTCATTGCGGACAAACGATGCTAACGGCTGGCGGCGGGTTGTTCAAATTGGTTGGGTCGATTAAGGCTGTGCGGCAGGGGGGCGATGACAAGGTGACAAGGTGACAAGGTGACCGGGATCACCCGTGGCGGTCGCCGAGTGGGATTTTGATGCCTATCAGCCGGGAACCACGCTTGCCGCAGACGGCGAGGAAACGGCAAGCGTCCTGTCCTGGCATACTCACACGCAGCAGGTTCGAGCCACTGACGTGAGGTTGTGGAGTCTTCACCTCCAGATCGTATATGGGAGTTATCCGATTGAATCAAATCAAAGATATAAGACTCACCACCCGGTCGCAGTAGCGACCTAGAGGACGCAGAGGACACGGAGGAAGAGGCTAAAATGAACCATTTCTTCTACCTCTGAGTCCTCTGTGTCCTCTGTGGTGAGGAATTCTTTTGATTTTCTTCTTCGAACC
>JBEKYH010000468.1:0-3924 GCA_049511115.1 Tepidisphaeraceae bacterium
ATCCCGCAAAAGAATTCCACGATTGCCGCGCTGTGGGCGGCGGTTGGGTTGACGCTGGCGACGAGCCGATGGGCGCGGGGCGGAGAGACGTTTTCGGTGACGGACAACGCCACCATCGGCCTGGGTTCGTTCAATTACGCGATACAAAACGCCATCGCGGCCGGAAACGGCTCGATTATCGACTTTGCCAACAACCTGGGGACGATCGACGTTGGGCAGTTGCCGGACATCACCGTCGGGCTCACCATCAACGGCGGCGTGGGCAATACCCTCAGCGGGCAAAACCAGAACCGCATCCTGTTCATCAACGCACCGGGACAATCCGTGTCGATCAGCGGGCTGACGTTGACCGGCGGGTTGGCGCAGGGCGGGGCGGGCAATAGCGGCGGTGGCGGCGGGGCGGGTCTGGGCGGCGCGGTCTACATCAACGCCGGGGCGGTCAGTTTCTCATCGGTTGCTTTTACTAACAATGCGGCCGTCGGCGGAAATGGCGGCCGTGAGGCCCTGGGCGCCGGCGGGGGCGGCGGGGGATTCAGCACCAATGGCGGCCTCGGCGGCGTCAACGGAGAATTCGTCGGAGGAGGAGGAGGAGGGGGCGCGCGAACCAGCGCGGGTCAATCGGGAACCTCCACCACGGCGGGCGCTGGCGGCGGCGTGAATGGCGGCGCTGGCGGACCGGGCGTTTCCTCGAACGATGGCGCATCCGCCAGCGGCCCGGACGGCGGTGGCGGAGGCGGCGCTGTGGATACCCTCGCGTACGCGACGGGCGTCGGCGGCAACGGCGGCAATGGCGGCGATTTCGGCGGCGGGGGCGGCGGCGGTTCGAGCCTCTACGATCAAGCCGGTAATGGGGGCAATGGCGGGTTTGCCGGCGGTGGCGGGGGCGGTGGCGATAACGATGGGGCGCCCGCGCCCTACAACGCCTCCCCCGCCGGCAACGGCGGCAATGGAGGTTTCGGCGGCGGGGGCGGCGGGGGCGGCGGCTCGCCCGACAAAATATACACCGGCCCTTCATCCGGCGGCAGCGGCGGGTATGGCGGCGGCACTGGTGGTGATGGCAACGAGGGCGGCGGTGGCGGCGGCGCGGCTTTTGGGGCAGGAGTATTCGTCCGCTCTACGAATGGCGCGTCGGTCAGCTTCACCGATACCACCACCGATGCCGGTTCACTCACGGCCGGCCTGGGGGGCATAAGCGACTCCGGCGGGTCCGGCAACGGCGGCGCGGCCGGCGGCGGCGCGGTCTTCCTCATGGGCGGCAGCGTCACCTTCACGGTTTCAACGGCGACGGCCACCCAGACCATCGCCGGCTCCATCGCCCAATCGAGCGCGACGAGCATCATCAAATCCGGCCCGGGCACGCTCGCCTTCACGGCCGTGAACGATTACTCGGGCGGCACCACCGTCAACGGCGGCGAACTTTCGGTTCCCGCGGATAGTTCGCTCGGCGGCGCCGCCGGCGCGCTTACGCTGAATGGCGCGTATCTGCAAATCACGGGGACCTCCCCCACCACCAGCACCCGCGCCATCACGTTATTCCCCAACAGCGGATTCGATATTCCCAGCGCCAGCCAGAAGTACGCGATCTCCTCAGCCATCGGCGGTAGCGGATCGCTGACCAAAATTGGCGCGGGCACCCTTCAGCTCAGTAACACCAACGCATACTCCGGCAACACCAACATCATGGCCGGAACCGTTATCGCCGCGGGCGGCGACGGCTTGACCAGCACCTTTCCCGCGGGGACCAATGTAAATGTCAGCGCGGGCGCGGCCCTGCAGGTCAACGGAACCGACTCGCTCGGCGAGTTCGCCTATCTGCCCGTGCTCAATATCAACGGCGGCGTCGTCACCACCGACGGCTCGGCCTCTCATACTGATCTGGGAACCGTCAACCTCATGGGCGGCACCATCACCTCCGCCGGCAGCGGCGGCGGCGACGCCGATGGGAATTACCTTCTCAACGCTCCCATTAATTCCCTGGCAAGCTCCACAATGTCCCTCATCAGCGCGCCGGTGATTTCGCTTCACAACGATTTTTCCTTCATCGGCGGCACGTTTAACGTCGGCCAGGGCGGCGGGCCTGTTGATCTGGAAATCACCTCCCAGATCATCTCCTTCCCCGGCGAAACGATCGGTCTCACCAAAACCGGCTTTGGCACGCTTGCCTTGACCGCGACGAACAACTCCTACAACGGCGGCACGACCGTCAGCCAGGGAACTTTGCGGGTGATCAATTCGGCGCTGGCCCCTTCAACAAGCAGCGTTGCCGCTGGCGCAGTGCTGGAATTCAACAACGCCGGCACGGTCTTTCAGCCGACCATGACATTCAGCGGCACGGGCACCCTCCTGAAAACCGGAGCCGGTGACTTTGTCTTCGGCGGCGAAGGGAATGTGAACGTGGACTTTTCCGCCGGCGCGCTGGTGGACGTGGTGGACGGCACGCTCACGGGCAGTTCCAGTTACCAGGGAATCTGGACCAGCAACCTCGCGTCGCTGAACATCGCGTCGGGGGCGACCTTCAATGCCGTGGAAGCGGGTTCCACCGGCACCATGCAATTAGACGCCCTCACGGGCGCCGGCACGTTCCTGGGCGGTTACTTCACCAACGCCAACGGCACCTCGATCATCACCGTCGGCGCGGCCGGCGGCAGCGGGACATTCTCGGGAACATTAGCCGACAACAGCGGCGCACATCTGGCGATCGTCAAAACCGGCGCGGGCACGGAGAGCTTCACCGGCTCCAACACCTACACCGGGCCTACCACCGTAAGCGGTGGGACGCTGGTCATCGGCGCGGCCAGCGCGTTGGCGACCGGGGCGAATGTCACCGTGGGCACATCCTCCACTCCGGCCGCGCTCGACTTAGCCGCCAATGCAGGCCCCGTCAGCGTCTCATCCCTCCTGGTCGGCACCGCCGGAACCGTCAACATCAACAACAATGTCCTGACCATCAATTACACGGCGGGCAACGATCCGGCCGCGAAGATTCGCGGCTATCTCACCACCGGCTACAACAGCGACACCTGGACCGGCGTCGGCATCAACAGCTCCAACGCCGCCGCCGATCCGGGGCTTTATGCGGTCGGCTACGCCGACGGCAGCGTGGATCAAGGCACACCCGCGGGCGCCAACCAGATCGTGATCGAAAATACATTGGCCGGGGACGCGAATCTCGACGGCACCGTGAATTTTGCGGACTTGCTGGTTGTCGCGCAGAATTTCAATCACGTCCTCGATACACATGGCAATCCATTGGATTGGGCCGACGGCGATTTTAATTACGACGGCAATGTGAACTTCGCGGACCTGTTGCTGGTCGCGCAGAACTTTAACAAGCATCTCAGCGCGGGCCAGATCGAGCAGTTGCCGGGGTCGTTCGATGCGGCGTGGAATTTGGCGCTGGCAGATGTGCGGGCGAGTGAGAGCAATAATGTGCCTGAGCCGGCGACATTCTCGCTGGCTGCCGGTGCGGGGGCCGGGCTTTTGCTGCGACGGAGGAGGCGGTTTGGCCGCCGCGCAATCGTAGAGTAAGATTGCGCCCGACTTGGGGAGGTTGGATGCGAAGAATTGATTCAATAGCGCGCCGTCGTGCGCGAGTGGCGCGTGCGGCGGGAACAGTATTCGCAGGATTGATATGCGCGCCTCTTGGAGCGCAAACGAAATACGCCGGGTCCGTCCTATTTCCCATTTTGCAGCCTAGCGGCAATTACACAGTCAGTGGCACCGCTGTATTTTCTGCGGCCGGCGGGCAGGCAGTCGGAGAAGCAACGGTTGCCCTCACGCAAGTCAGACAAGCTTTGCTTTGGTCAGGACCAAACGGATCGCCCATTGATCTGAATCCGTCCGGGGCGAGTGGGCAGGCGTGGGGCACGGATGGCGCAAACCAAGTTGGCGTTTACAATGGCAGCGCTACGATCTGGTCTGGTA
>JBEKYH010000469.1:0-3916 GCA_049511115.1 Tepidisphaeraceae bacterium
TGCAGCATCAACTTGTCGGCCAGCCAATCGTGATGGCCGTCGCCGTCGGCGGTGGAGGATTGCTTGCGCAGCATCTCCACCGCTGAGTAGGCCATCACGGCGCCGAACACGATGAAGAGCCACCCGGTTTGGAGCTTGCCCGCTAAAAACGCCCCGCTCAGCGCCCCGCTGGTGGTGGCGATTTCCAGAAACATCGCCACGCGCAGGTTGGTCATGTGCTGCCGCACATACGCCGCCGCCGCGCCGCTGGAGGTGGCGATGACCGAGACGATGGATGCGCCGATCGCGTAACGGATATCGATTTTCAAAAGGAGGGTGAGCACCGGGATGACAATGATCCCGCCCCCCAGGCCCAGGACTGATCCCAGCAGCCCAGCCGCCACGGAGCAGGCGAGGAGAATGAATGTGAACTCAAGTGGCGTCATTGTCGATTCTGGCGATCAATAAAAATATCTCCCTCCAGTGTAGGCAATCAGACTGGCTGATGTAGTGCCGGATTTGTTCCTGACGAAGATTTAATCTCGCCAGACCGACCCCGTCGTTTTCGGTATCTTTACTATGGATTCCACGGCGATCTGGTTCCGCCCGTTTGGCGATAATCACGCATCGCGTTACTATGTCTTGGTAATGATCATTAACGGATGACCGCCATGCGAAAGCTCAAGCCCGTGACCCCCGGCGAAATCCTCCGTGAGGAATTCCTAATTCCCATGGGTCTCTCGCAATATCGCCTCGCCAAGGAGATTGGCGTGCCTGCCCAGCGGATCGGCGAGATCGTGGCCGGAAAGCGGTCCGTCACGGCCGATACGGACCTGCGCCTGTGCCGCTTCTTTGGATTATCAAAGGGCTATTGGCTCGGCGCACAAGCGGCTCACGACACGGAGGTCGCCGAAGCGGCTTTGAGCAAGGCGCTGGCCAAGATCAAACCCTGGCCAGGCGCGGCCGCATAATCGGATCCCTATTGATTCGCCCCCATCTTGGCCACGTCCGCCAGCGAAACCGGAGGCGTCTTTTCAATGCCCGAGATCATCTCCAGCGTCTTGGCATCAGGATGCCAGAGATTCACCAGGTCCGCCGTGACATCCACGATCTCGACATAGGTCCCCGTATAATCCGGCCGCGGCCCGATGGATTGCACATCGTTGGCCGCCGCCACCTGCGGCAACTGGTCCTGCACCTGGGCCAGAATGTCGTCCACGGCCGTGCCGGCAAATACCTGGAAATGAAGCTTGATCTGCTGATCGGGGCCCCAGGCTTTCAACTCGTCGATCTTGTGTTGATCCTTCGCCAATTGGGCGTCGTCCATCTCCTTTTTCTTTTCCGCGAGCTTGCGGCTGAACATGGGAGATCGCCCGTAGGCCAGGGCAATGGCGCGCGGATCATACACGCCGATCCTTACCTTCTTCACCGCCGGCGGCGTATCGGCGCGGGCCGGGCTGGGCGCAAATCGCTCCGCCGAAAGGATCGCCAACGCCGCCAGTGTAATCGCCGCAAGCGTCAAGAGCCGCCGAGTCATAGGGGCCTCCAATCAGTTAGCATATGCTAACCATATGGACCCCTCGCATCCGTAGGGGAAAGCACTTAAATGAGCTTAGGGGGAAACACCTCCACCCGAATCTTCGACGCTCCCTATTGCCCCGAGGCCCGCTGATAAATCCGGGAAGCCAAAAAAAAGGCCGCGGTCCTTAGCCCCGGCGGGGCGGCTTACGTTCGATGGTCCCCGAAAAATGTGGCAAGCCATTCGCTCGGTCTTGGACCGCGATTATTCGCCATCCGCCGCCCGCCTCAGTGCATTGATGTCCAGTTTCTTCATCGTCATGATCGCCTTCATCACCCGCTGCGACCGAACCGGGTCTTTCGCCTGCAACAACTCCGGCAGCGCCGCCGGCACAATCTGCCATGACAGTCCATACTTATCCTTCAACCACCCGCAGGCGACTTCCTCTCCGCCGTCGGTGAGCTTCCTCCAATACTCGTCGATCTCCTCCTGCGTCTGGCAATTGACCACGAACGAAACCGCCGGCGTGAACGAATAATGAGGCCCCCCGTTCAGCGCGACAAACGCCTGCCCCTCCAGTTCAAACGCGATGGTCATCACCGATCCCTTGGGTCCGGGTCCCGCGTCACCATACCGGGTGAGGGCTTTTATCTTGCAATTCTTGAAGATGGAGGTGTAAAAATTGACCGCCTCCTCGGCGTTGCGATCGAACCACAGAAATGGCGTGATCTTTTGCACGGCAAACCTCGCTTAAAGCGAAATGCTCCACATCACCACCCTCACCCCTGCGCCAACACCATCCACGGCACGCCGAACTTATCGGTGACCATTCCAAAACTCGGCGAGAAGAATGTCTTGCCCAGCGGCATGCCCACTTTGCCGCCGTCGCTGAGCGCGGCAAATAACCGCTCTGCCTCGGCGACGCTCGATGTCATGAGGCTCAACGTAAACCCGCTGAAGTTGGCAGGGCTTTTGCAGTGACCGTCGGAAACCATGAGGTGCGCCTCGCCGACGCTCAGGCTGCCATGCATCACCTTCTCCTTCATCTCCGCGGGGAATCCACCGGGCGGACACTCCGGACTATCCTTGTATTTCATCACCATCTGCACCTTGGCTCCCAACTTGCTGACGTAAAAGTTGATCGCCTCTTCGCAGCGGCCTTCAAAAAACAGGTAGGGTTCGAGTTTCATTTGCCGGTCCTTTCAAAAGTTAAAATGTATGCTTTGTCGCGTTTAGTACATTCATCGAAGAAGACTCTATTTACAAGGTGGCCACCAGCGCCCCCAATCGCTCCAGGCTCTGCGACCAACCCTCGGTCATGCCGATCTTGAGGAGCGCCTCGCGCGCGGCCGCCGTTTCGAACAAGGTGCGGATAGTCAGCCGCGTTTTGCCGGCCTCATCATCAAACGTCACCGTCATGACGCCTTCAATGCTCGGCCGTCCCTTGCCGCGGTCGCGCCCGGGATTGATCATATCGTGCCATTCCTCGGGCAAGTCGGAATGGTCCACCGTCATTACCAGCCGCGCCGGCGGCGTGACCTCGCGGTACACGCCCTTGCACGGATGGTCCGTGCCGTCGGGGCCGCGCATGAGGATCAACCATTTTCCCCCCGGCCGCGCGTCCAGTTCGCAAACCGGATTGGTGAATTGGTGCGGACCCCACCACTTGGCCATGCGCTCTGGCTCTGTCCACGCCTTAAAGACCAATTCGCGCGGCGCGTCAAACACGCGCGAAATCACAAACTCCCGGTCCGACCGCGGCGTCGCCTTTTCCAGGTAATCCTTCAGCGCCGTTTCCACGAAGTGAATCCATCCCATGGCAAAGTTCTTGCGCGACAACACTGGATAAGTCTGTGGCTCGAACGTCTCCAATCCCTCATGCGTCAACTTCAGCCGCGTCTTTCCCGCTTCATCGAACAGTTCGAACGTCACCAGCGAATCGCCCGGATAACCGCCGTATTTCCAGCGATAGGCGATTCGCTTCTGCGGGACAACCTCGGCGACTTTCCAGATATGCAGATAGTCGGTATTCCCAAAGCTCACGGTGAATTGCGTCTGGAAACCCACCTCCGGCTTGAACGCCTCCAGCATCGGGAAATACCACTGCTTCATCTGATCCAATTCCGTGATCGCCTGCCAGACGGTTTTTACCGGCGCATCAAACGTCCGCTCAATGACAAACGGCATCGTGGGCAGATGCTCGCTAAGCCGCGCCAGCGTCTGCTTGCCCCCCTCGAGGGCGCCGAATTGCTTGATGACAAAGTCGCGTTCCTCCGCCGAGGGGAACTCCATGCGGATGGTGACCTCGGTTTTGTCGCCGTCGCGGACATCAAATGTCCAGGTCGCGACAAACCGCACGTCCGGCCCACCCTCGCGATTGCCGCCGTGGGAAAAGACGATTCGCTCCGGCTTCACGAC
>JBEKYH010000470.1:0-3913 GCA_049511115.1 Tepidisphaeraceae bacterium
CGACGTGCAAAATGCAGTGACGATTGTCAGCGGCGTGCCGCAGAAGCCCGGGGCGGGGCCGCTGTCGGGAGAACTGGGGGCCAAAGGGGCGACGTATACGTATACGTTCGATATTCCGGGGGAGTATCCGTATTTCAATGAGATTCAGCCGTTGCAGGCGGGGAAGATTGTGGTGAATCCTTAGACTATTGGGGCGGGCGTTTTTCCGCGAAATGACTTGCTACGATCCTTCCCTGGCGGTTGAACTTCTTGGGTCAACTCGTATCCTCCGCAATTTAGCAAGAGGAGTGTACGAATGCGGGGGGTCTAGCCCTTGGAATCTCGCCTCCGCGAGAATGGGATCCGAATGCAGCGGAAATCAGTGCCCAAAGAGAGGAGACGCAGCTCTTCGAAAAAGGGTCGTGCCATCGCAGTGGTTGCCAAGGCGCCATCGCGAGCGGAAGTTGAGTACGTTTTGTCGCTGATCGAAGCGGCGCGGAGCCGCGTTTTTTCGGCCGCAAATACAGCGCTGATCGAGTTGTACTGGACCATCGGAAAGCATATCGCAAAGAAGGTCTCTGTAGAGTCGTGGGGGCAGGGCACTGTGAATGCGCTCGCGGATCGCCTGCGGGCTCGCCAGCCAAACATCCGCGGGTTCTCCGCCAGTAATCTTTGGCGGATGATGCAATTCTACGCGACCTATCGCGGCCGACCAAAACTCGCAACGCTGTCGCGAGAATTGCCGTGGAGTCACAACCTGGCGATCATGAGCCGTTCGAAAAGGGATGAGGAGCGAGAATTCTATTTGCGTCTGGCGCGTCGGGAGCGATGGTCGTTCCGCGACCTTCAACGGCAACTCAATGGCGCTTTGTTTGAGCGGGTGATTCTTTCGCCGGCAAAACTGTCAACACCGTTGGCGGAAATGCATTCGGACGCCGCTGCCGTCTTCAAGGACAGCTATCTCGTCGAGTTCCTCAATCTGCCCAAGGGCCACGCCGAGGCCGACTTGCAGCGGGGATTGGTAGAGCGACTCAAGGACTTCCTTATCGAGTTGGGCCGGGATTTTTGCTTTGTCGGAAGCCACTTTCCTGTTCAGGTTGGCGGGCGTGATTTTGAGATTGATCTATTGTTTTTCCATCGCGGCCTTAATTGCCTGGTTGACGTGGAGCTTAAAACCGAGGAGTTCCAGCCAGAGCATCTTGGCAAGCTGGAGTTCTATCTTGAAGCCCTCGACAGCGACGTGAAAAAGCCGCACGAGCGACCCTCCATCGGAGTACTCTTGTGCGCAACAAAGGACCACGAGGTTGTCGAATACGCCCTGCGCCGGTCAATGTCACCCGCAGTGGTGGCCGAGTACCAAACCCGCCTGCCGGATAAAGAAATGCTGCGCGAGAAGTTGCACGAGTTTTACGAGTTGGCCAAGGCACAGGCCGCTTTGCTCGAGATCGACGTCGATCCGCGGTCTAAACCGGGCCGCAAGATTGCCAACTGATTGGAATGAGGGCGAGGGTACTGGCATGAGACGGAGCCGATCGATTCGCTGATTCGGTTAAACGACCCATACTTCCGTCGGGTAGAATCCGTCGGAGGCAAAGGTTTTTACCCCTGCGGAGGTTTTCATGCGGCTAATCGCCTTGGCTTGTCTGGTTGGGTCGGCGGCTTTTCTCTCGTCTTCTTCCTGGGCTGACGTAAAGCCCAATCACCTCTTTAGCGATCACATGGTTTTGCAGAGCGGAATGGCCGTGCCGGTTTGGGGCACGGCTTCGCCGGGGGAGCAGGTGACTGTCTCTATTGGGGATCAAAAACAAACCGCCGCGGCGGGGGCGGATGGGAAGTGGATGGTTCACCTGGCATCGTTGCAGCCGGGCGGGCCGCTGGAGATGAGCATCGCCGGGAACAACTCGATAACGGTTCACGATGTTCTGGTCGGCGAAGTGTGGATCGGGTCGGGCCAGTCCAATATGGAATTTCCCGTGGGCAAGTCGCCGACGGTCGGCGCTTACAATGGCGTGACGAATATGGACCAGGAGATCGCCGCCGCCGACCATCCCACGCTGCGCATGTACCGGGTGAAGGCGACCACATCCGCCGCTCCCCAGGATGACACCGTGGGGCAATGGGAAGTCTGCACGCCGGATACCGTGAAAGCTTTTTCGGCGGTCGGATATTTCTTTTCGCTCGATTTGCAGAAGCAGTTGAATGTTCCCGTGGGACTGATTGACAGCTCATTTGGGGCGAGCACCGCCGAGGCGTGGGTCAGCAAGCCGGTGATGGACGCCGACCCGCGGATGGCCGGCCTGATGAAGGATTTTCAAACGGCGCTCAATGCCTACGCGAACCGCGGACCGGCGCCGGCCCCCGCCGTGGCCGCAACGACGCAGCCCACCACGAGGGGCGCTCGCGGGCGCGGCGGCCGCGGGCGCGGACCGCGCGGGCCGGCCGATCCCAACCATAACCAGCACAATCCCACGGTCCTGTGGAACGGAATGGTGCATCCCCTGGAGCCGTATGCGATCCGTGGCGTGATCTGGTATCAGGGGGAGTCTGTACTGGGGGGAACCGCGGGCGACAAGCTCTATCCGGCGGTCATGGAAAACCTGGTGACAAGCTGGCGGAAGGAATGGGGCGAAGGCGATTTCCCCTTCTATGTCTGCCAGCTTGCCGGGCAGGACGCCGGCAGCAACAACCCCATCATCCGCGAATCGCAGGCGGCCGTTCTTTCACTTCCCAACACGGGCATGGCCGTCACCATCGATATCGGCGAACAGAAGTTTGTCCACCCCAAGGATAAGCAGGATGTGGGGGATCGACTGAGCCGGATCGCGCTGGCCAACGTGTATGGCAGGCAGATTGAATACAGCGGTCCGGCATATCAATCGATGTCCGTCGAAGGGAACTCGATCCGCATTCACTTCACTCATCTGGGCGGCGGATTGGTGGCCAAGGGCGGCGATCTTCAGACTTTCGTGATCGCCGGGGCTGACGGTAAGTTCGTACCGGCAACGGCGAAGATTGATGGGGATACCATCGTGGTGTCCAGTCCGGATGTGCCCACGCCGGCGAATGTGCGGTATGCCTGGATGAACTGGCCGGCGGGGTGCAATTTGTATAACGCGGCGGGGTTGCCGGCGGCGCCGTTCAGGACGGATAAGGATTAGGGCGGCGGATGACCGCCGCCCGAGAGGCGAGTGTCGAAAGTCGAGAGGCGATCACAAAAAACGGCGCGGGTTCGCCGGAAAGGTCGCCGAGTGGGATTCTGGGCAATGTCTCAGCCGAGACTTCCGCTGCCGCAGACGGCGGGGAAACGGGAGCGGTCTTTATCCTGGCAATAGTCACGACTGGCGGGTTCGAGTCGCCGGACGAGAACTTGTGGGTATGAACCCCGGACCGTAGTCGGGAGCACTTCCGAGGGAGAAAAATCAAAAGCCAAGACTCACCACCCGGTCGCAGTAGCGACCTAGAGGACACGGAGGACACAGAGGAAAAACAAAAAGTGAATTTGTTTTTTTGCCTCTGTGTCCTCCGTGTCCTCTGTGGTGAGGAATTCTTTGCTTTTCTCTTCGAACCGGCGTAGGACGGTAATGCAGACGCCGCGGCCTGCGGCCGAGAACGTGGGGTTCTCGAATGCAGGGGAAATCGGAAGGTCCTCAATCTGTCGGTAAGCGTCACCATCACATCATGCCCAGGATGGCCCTTCGACAAGCTCAGGGTTGGGAACGAGACAGAATCGGCGCAAAGACGCGCAGGAAAACTTCGGCCACGATCGGAAACGGCCAAAGCCTGGCGTATGAATTGGAACTGCACCTTCGTGGCAATTCAAAAGTTTTAGGGCGAATTGCCATATTGTTTTTTGACGAAGGTGGGGTGCTCGTATGGCGCGGGTGAGCACCAGCTTGCGGGCGCCGGCCCGATTCTTTTCGCCACTGAGAAGTGA
>JBEKYH010000471.1:0-3899 GCA_049511115.1 Tepidisphaeraceae bacterium
GGAAGTCATATCGGTTGGAGAGATGTTCACGCCCGCCCACCGTGTAGGCGTAGAGGATATCGATGCTATAAGTTGAGCCGTCGTCGCCCGACTCGGTTTGGATGCGGCTGGCGCGCACGACACACGGTGTGGCCGGCCAATGGCGGGCGGATTCAACATCCAAAATGGTCCGCCCCGACAGGCCGTAGAATCCCGCCGCGCCCACCGCGATTAGAAGGATACAAACCCAGATGGGAGCTTTCCCTCTCGCCGCGGCTCGATTTGTGAGCGCTCGCAGCCCATCAAGCCGCGGGTCTCGCCAGGTCATATAAATGCCGCCGGCGCCAAATGCGGCGAAAAGAAGAGGGGAGAGATAAAGGGGAAAAACCCAAAGACTGCTCTGCCGCAGAATCGCCCTGCTCGGGTCGGCCGGATCGACAAAGCAGCGCGTCACGGCGCCGGCTGGATACGCATCGGCAAGGGGATGAACGTCGCTATAGCTCGGCGACGAGGCGTCCTGATATTGCTGCACCTGGGTTGAACGCCAGCTTTTTCCATTGAAGTCGTAGCGATAACTGACATTGAACCGGTAGGCGCCGTTGTTTTCGACAATCGAGCTGGATTCGATCGTGCACGGCGCCGACGGCCAGTGCCGGGCCTGCCAACTGCGATTCGCCGCGGGCATTATCAAGGCGAACAAGCCCACGCCGAAGGCAAAGGCAACGAGAAAGACGACCGTGCCGCAGACGCGGTCGCCCACCGTAGCGGGCGGGCGCGCAGATTGCGAGTTGAGGTCAACTTCCCATTTCATGCCAGCACACGCCTCTCAAGACCATCCAGCATTATCTCCTCCATAATTGCCGCGCGATGCCCCCTACGCCAACGGCCAGGAATACCAACGGTAACAGCCCGTAGAAGATGTCCGACGTGTAGCCTCGGTCGAGGACGGCGTCATCCGGGTCGCGGGGGTTCACGTAGCAAACAGCTTGGGTTCCCGGCGGGAATTCGCGCGCAATGGCGATTTTGGAGCTGTATCCGCTCGACGACCCGCCCATAAAATCGTAATGATTGGAGCGCCGTTGCCTCCCGTTCACTGCGTATTCGTAAAGGACGTCCACGCTGTAGGTCGTGCCGCCCTTGTTGCCCGTATGAGATATAACGCGGCTGGAGAGCACCACACACGGTGTGGTCGTCCAGTTCCGCGCCAATTGAACGTCGAGATAGACGCGCACCACCAGGACATAGAAAAGCGCGGCGCCGATGGCGGCGAAAAGGCCAAAGAAGCACATCGGGATCGTTTTGTTCGGCTTGGCGCGCCTGGGAATGGAGATTAATGCGCGCATCGGCGCGCGCCGCCACGTCACATAGAGGCCGCCGGCGCCGATGACCGCGAAGAGAAGCGGAATTACCGCGAAGGAAAGTATCCAGATTCCCCCCTGCCGCAAAACCGCACGGCGGGGATCGGCGGGATCGACATAACACAATGCCATCGCGCCGACCGGATAGGCGTCAGTGAGAAGTTGCATTTGTGCGTAATCATCCGACGCGGGCTTTTGTATCGCCAGCCGATCACAGTGCCAGGTTCTGCCGTTGCATTCGTAGCGATAGGCAACCTCGAACTCGTAGTCGTTGGAGCCTTCGGTGACAGAACTGGCCTCAATCACGCACGGTACACCCTGCCAGCCCCATGCTTGGACGGTTTGATAGGCCTGCCAAATCATCACGGATAAAAAGCCCAAACCGAAGGCGAAGAAGATGAGGAAGAAAAACGTGGTTCCCAGGCGGGATCCCAGCGTCTTTGGGGCGGGCTTCGGGTACGGCCTCGGTTTGGTTTTGAGTCCCATGGGGCTTGTCCTGGAATAGAGAAATAATAACATTTTGAAACGCGGATTTGCACTTATTTCGAATTCCCGCATTGCGTTGCTTTTGTCGAGACGGGCATAATGCTGACGTCTCTTGGGGGAAACAGGCGGAGGTCATCTCATGAACGTCAAAATCTTCCGGATTGGCTTGGCGGCGCTGCTGGTAACATGTCTCTTGGACCGCGCCCTCGCCGCCCCCGGCCCCGTCACCGTCTCCCAGGAACAGGTCGTCATCCCCACCTACCTCGTCGGCCCTCCCGATCCCAATCCCCAGTTCTACTTCGGCGGCAACTCCCAGGGCGCCCAGCATCGCATCTATCCCTATCCGATGTACGACAACCTCACCACGCAGAAGGTGGATAAGACCTACACCATGGTCTACCTGGAAAATGAGTACATCAAAGTCGGCATCCTCCCCGAAATCGGCGGCAAGATTTTCGAGGCCATCGACAAGACCAACGGCTACAACTTCATTTATCGTCAGCACGTCATCAAGCCGGCCCTGATCTCCCTTTTGGGCGCGTGGATTTCCGGCGGCATCGAATGGGATGTCCCCCACCACCACCGCGCGACCAGCTTTGAGCCGGTGCAATATAAAGTGGAAGAGGGCGCGGATGGATCCAAAACTGTCTGGGTCGGCGAGCTCGAACTGCGCGACCGCATGGAATGGACCGTCGGCATCACCCTGCATCCGGGAAAGTCGTATCTGGAAGCGTCATTCAGAATCGCCAACCGCACGCCGCTGCCGACGTCAATGCTCTGCTTTTCCAATGTCGCGGTGAGCGTCAACGATACCTATCAGGTGATCTTCCCCCCCAGCACGCAGCACGTCACCTACCACGCCAAGCGCGACTTCACGACCTGGCCCATCGCCACGACGCGCTTCAACGGCGTGGACTTCTCCGCCGGCGTGGATGTGAGCTGGTACAAAAACCATGAAAGCGCCATGTCCATGTTCGCCTGGAATTACCAGGATGATTTCCTCGCCGGCTACGACCATGGCAAGAACGCCGGCACCATGGCCATCGCGGATCACAATTTTGTCCCGGGGAAAAAATTCTGGACCTGGGGTAACGGCCCCAATGGCCGGCTCGAAGACAAACTGCTGACGGATTCCGACGGGCCGTACATCGAGTTGATGGTGGGAGCCTACTCCGACAATCAACCCGACTACACCTGGCTGGAACCTTACGAGACGCGAAGCTGGACCCAATATTGGTATCCCTTCCGCGACATCGACGGCGCCAAGAACGCCAACACCGAAGGCGCGGTGAATCTCGACGTGAATGGCTCCAAAGCGCGGGTTGGTTTTTATTCCACATCGGATCGTCCCGCGGCCACTGTGACATTGAAACTCAAGGATCAGGTGTTGCTGTCGGAGCAGGTAGCCATCAACCCCGGCAAATCTTACGTCAAGGAAGTCGATCTTCCCGCCGGCGCCGATGCGCATGATCTGCGCGCGGCGCTCTCTGAGAACGGCAGGGAACTGGTCGCCTATTCGCCGGTGAAGCTGGAACCCGAGGCCATGCCCGCCGTCGTGACGCCCTGGCCGGCCCCCGCCGACATCAAGACCAACGAAGAGCTTTACCTCGCCGGCCTGCGCATTGATCAGTTCCATGCCCCCGCGGCCAGCCCCGACCCCTATTGGCAAGAGGCCCTCAAGCGCGATCCCGGCGACGTGCGCGTGAATACGGCGATGGGCATTGAGTGCCTCCGCGGCGGGCGATTTGCCGAGGCCGAGTCCTATCTCCGCAAGGCCCTGGATCGCGCGACCTTCAAATACACGTCCCCCAAAGACGGCGAGCCGTTCTATTACCTCGGACTGGCCCTCAAGGCGCAAGGCAAGACCGACGACGCATTGAAGCAATTCGCCAAGTCCACCTGGAGCGCTGCGTGGGTCTCCCCGGGCTATTTTGAAATGGCCCAGATCGCCGCGGGCCAGGGCGATATCGACGGCGGCCTGGCGGATATCGAGCGCTCGCTCAACGCCAATACGCAGAACATCCGCGCTCTGGCCCTGGAGTCCGCGCTCCTGCGCCATGCGGGAAGAATGGACGA
>JBEKYH010000472.1:0-3899 GCA_049511115.1 Tepidisphaeraceae bacterium
ACCTACAACGAGCTGAACTTCGTGCCTGCGACGACTTTACTGCCGCAGTCGGGCACCAATACCACCGGCCCGCTGGATGGCAACGACAGCTTCATGCTGCCGACCGACGACAACTAAACCTTGGCTGGTACAGCAGGGTTTAACGATTCTCCGGGGCCTGCCCATTGGCAGGCCCCTTTTCTATGGGCTAAATTGGCCGATAGGAGTCCTATGAGGATTGACGGACTATTCGCCTCGCGGCGGCCGACCATCAGCTTCGAATTCTTCCCTCCCAAGACCGAGGCCGGGTTTGCCGCGCTGTTTGCAACCATCGACGAGTTGCGTCCGCTGCGGCCCAGTTATGTTTCGGTGACCTATGGGGCCGGCGGATCGACGCGGCGGAACACCGTTTTTCTTGTCGAGCGCATTCAGCGCGAACTGGGCATCCGCTCCATGGCCCACCTCACGTGCGTCGATCATACGGCCGAGCAGATCGGCGAAATACTCGACGAGCTTTGGGCGTGTGGAATCGTCAACGTCCTGGCGCTGCGCGGCGATCCGCCGGCGGGACAATCCCAGTTTGTCGCGGCGCAAGGAGGATTCGGCCACGCCAGCGACCTGGTGAAATTCGTGCGCGGCCGCCATGATTTTTGCGCCGGGGTGGCCGGCTATCCCGAGGGACATCCGCAGTGCCTCAATCGCATCCGCGATCTGGAGATGCTCAAGCTCAAGGTGGACAACGGCGGGCAATTTGTGGTGACGCAATTGTTCTTTGACAACGCGGATTTCTACCGGTTCCGGGACGCGGCTGACAAGGCGGGGATACGCGTGCCGATTGTGGCGGGGATCATGCCCATCGGGAATGTGGCGCAGATCAAGCGGTTCATTGGCATGTGCGGGGCGAAGATTCCCCATCCGCTGCTGCTGAAACTGGAGGCGCTGGAAGCAGAACCCGAGGCGGTCGCGGCGGCGGGCGTTGAGTACGCGACTGAGCAGTGCCGCGACCTCCTGGCCAACGGCGTGGCGGGGCTGCATTTTTACACGTTGAACAAGAGCAAGGCGACCGTGCGGATCGTGCGGGCGCTCAATGCGGATCACGCGGCGTAGAAGCGGTAACCCCACCAGACGACGCCGCATAAAGCAAGAAAACCCCGGCGGTTGGGGCCGGGGTCTCCAGGTAAAATTTGCGTAAGGGATGTGGCTTAGAAGCGATCGCGCCCGCCGCGGTCGCGGCCGCCGCCGCCGAATCCGCCGCGGCCACCACCGCCGCCGCCGAAGCCGCCGCGCCCGCCGCCACCACCACCGCCACCATAACCGCCGCGTCCACCGCCACCGCCGCCACCGCCGCTACGCTCTTCGCGTGGACGTGCTTCGTTGACCGTAAGAGCGCGACCCTGGTGTTGCTGGCCGTTTAAGCCGGCAATGGCCGCTTGCGCCTCGGCATCCGTGGACATTTCCACGAAACCGAATCCCTTGCTCCGCCCCGTGTCCCGGTCATTGATGATCTGCGCCGAAACCACTTGGCCATGAGCCCCGAACAACTGTTCCAACTCCGAGCTATCGACTTGATAGCTCAGGTTGCCGACGTACAACTTCTTACCCATTCCAATCTCCTGTCAATGGGTAGCCTTGGCCCGCGCGCGTGCACATCCGTCGACGCTCGACGGCGTGAGGTTCTTTCCCGGGCCTAATCGAAAGAGGTCGCCGCGGCGACCGACGCGGTAGGGGGAAACGGACACGAAGGAAGGGGCATTCACTAGACACTTTCCCAATGCCGAACTCGACGAACCCGCCACCTTAACATTCACAGGTATACCAAACTTTTTTTAAAGTTAAAGAGCTAAATCTCCATTTTGTTCGCCAGCCATCTCCCCGGATACGGGGAAATGGCAAAGAGCAGCCAGTCCAAGGAGGAATACGTCGTATTCCGATGGCTGGCGCCACCGGCAAATAACTGAATCACCGTTGATTGACCGGTCTTTGCGGGATGGCTATAAGCGCGTGGGGGCTGGCGGACAAACCATGCGACATCGTCCGACGATTGCGGGTCTTGTGGCCAAGTTGCATTGCCCTCGAACCTGGTTACCGGCGACATGAGCGTTCCATTGGCGATCGCCGACGCGCAATCCCTCAGCGACGATTCGCTTTGGCATGCCTGTCTCTTTTCCCTTGGCATCGCGCTCATGGCGGCCGTCTTCGCTGCATTATTTGCCATCCCCGTGGCTTATGCCCTGGCCCGTAAACGCTTCTGGGGCAAAAGTTTTCTTGAGGCGTTGCTTACGGTTCCCTTGGTGCTCCCGCCGACGGTGGTGGGATACGGCTTGATCGTCCTGATGGGCCGGCGCGGAGTGGTTGGGCAATTCGTCTCCCGTTGGTTTGGCGGATATACCGTCTTATTCCGGCCCGAGGGGGCGGTGCTGGCGGCGTTTGTCGTGGCCTTGCCCCTGCTGTATCTGCCCGCCAAGGCGGCATTTGTCGGCGTGGAAAGGGAACTGGAGGATGTCGCCAAGCTGCTGGGGGCTGGGCGATGGCGGACATTCTGGCAGGTGAGTTTGCCTTTGGCGCGGCGGCAGATCGCGGCCGGACTGTTGCTCGCCTTCGCCCGGGCGCTGGGGGAATTCGGGGCGACGATCATGGTCCTGGGCGATCTGGCCGGAAGGCGGACTCTGCCGATTGTCATCTTCGACGCCACCAACGGGCAGGATTACCAGGCGGCGCTGCCGGCCGTGGCGGCGCTGGGGGCGGTTTCGCTGGCGGTCGTTCTGCTCTATAACCGTCTTCCCTTCTCCCGGCAGGAATGAGGAGTGAATCGAATGGCGCGACGGATCATCCTGGCAGCTCTATTGATCGTCGCGGCATTGGTCTTCACGGCAGGAATCAATTGGGGATTGCCTTCGCGCCGCACCGATAAATTTCTTCGCGCTGGGCTGCGCGTGGAAGGGTTGACCTCGCGAGTCCCCCAAGTCGATGCCAGCCGCGGCGCCGACGTAACGGCGGCGATCGGTCCTCCGGACCAGATCGTCGCGGAAAACGACACCGATGAGAAACGCGCCCAAATCCTCTGCCGCTATCGCCTCTATTCCTATCAGCCTGACGAGATGATCACCTTCCGGTCGCTCTCGCAAATGAAGCCCGGCAAGGGCGACCTGGACCCGCGCCTTTACCAATACGGCGGTCTTTGGATTTACGGCATCGCCGCGATTGTCGAGGTGGGCGGCCATCTGACGTGGCTGGATATCACCAATCGGGATACCTACATCGGCGATCCGGAACTCTTTGGAAAACTCTATGTCGCGGCCAGAGCCTATAGCGCCGTGTTGGGCCTGCTGGGCGTGTGGGCGGTATTTGCGATCGTCCATCGCTGGACAAAGGGCAGCACCTGTATGGCCGCCGTTGCGGGCCTCTGTTTTATCTTCATGCCGGTCGTCGTCGTGATGGCCCACGAAGCCAAGCCGCATCTCGGCGGCGCGTCGCTGATTCTTCTGGCTGTTTTGGCGGCCCATCATTTTGTCGAAACAAAGAAAAGCCAATGGGCGTGGGCGGCCGGCGCGTTGTGCGGCGCGGCCGCGGGAATGGTCCTGTGGGGAGTGGCAGGCTGGATTATCCTGCCGGTCATGGCCCTTCTTGTTCGCCGTCGGGACGCGGCATGGCGCGGTTTGATCGCGGCCGCTGGCGTTTATGCCATCACCAATCCGTATGTCATCTATCACCTCCTGTTCAGTCCCGGCGCGCTCTGGTCGAATCTGGGAAACACCTCCGCGATGTACGGCGTCGGGCGGCCGGATTTGGCGATCGTTAACGCCGCACAACTGACGATCGCCGGCGCCGGGCCGATCATTTTTGCCGTTGGTTTGGTGGGGGGATTCTGCTGGATTCGAAAAGCGCCGAGCTCGCTCTGCATGCTGTTGGGATCGGCGGCG
>JBEKYH010000473.1:0-3895 GCA_049511115.1 Tepidisphaeraceae bacterium
CTAGAATCGGGAAATTGCCGGGAGGTTTGCTGTACCTGATTGCGGCCTCGCTTAGCGTGTCAATTAAGGAGTCGGAAAAATGCCAGTAAGTCAGCGCCACTGCCGCCGAAACATCCGCCGCCATCAGACCGCCGCTCTTGCCGTCGCCGCCATGGCCGCATTGTCGGCCCGCCCTCTCTTTGCGCAAACGGTCATCACCTGGGAACAGAACGCCAACGGCCAGGATGTTACTCTTCCCGACGGATATAACTATACCTATCCCAGCAATAGCAACTGGAGCCAGGCTGAAGTGGACGGAACCGACCCGGATAGCAATCCCTACGCCGTCCAGCCCAGCAATTGGAGCACAACCTATTACCCAGGCGCCGCCAATGATCCCAATCCGGCGGGCGATACCGTGGTGATTCCGTCGCTTGCCACCGGCACACTTGCGGCTCCGACCGTCAATCTCGATGTGAACGTGACCATCGGCACTTTGAATGTGAATACCGGCGCAACCCTCAACATCCTGAGCGGCAGCAGCCTCAATGCCCTGTCAATTCCCGCGACGGTCGGAGTTACCAACGCCGGCACGATCAATATCAACAGCACTGCAGGTAGCCTCACGGCCGACGGGTATATCCAATCCGGCGGCCTCACCCTCGTCGGAGGCACGCTCAACTCCAGCCCCATCATCAATGGCGGCACACTCCAGATCGGCGACGGCGATTCAACCGGCGCGGTAAACGGCTCCATGACTGACAACATGGCGGTCGTCATCGATCGCGACGACGCCAACGCCATCGTCTCCAGTTCCATCAGCGGCAGCGGCTCCGTGACGAATGCCGGTCCCGGCACCGTCACGCTCACGGGTAACAACACCTACGACGGCACGACCATCGTGAAAAACGGCGCCCTCGTGATCGGCGCCGCCACTGCTCTTCCAACCGGCGGCCCGGTCTTCAATACCGCTACCCTCTCGATTCAGTCGGGGACTGCCGCGGCGCCCGTGGTTTCCGGTCCCATCAGCGCCAATGGCACGCTCACCGTCGGCGCCGCTTCGACTCCCGGATACCTGCAGCTTCAAGCCGGCAATGGAAGCGCTTCCGTTTCCTCCCTCAACATCGCCGCGAATTCGACGCTGGACGTCACTAACAACGTGCTGACGATCACCTTCACCGCCGGCAACGACCCCGCCTCGACCATCCGCGGCTATCTCGCTTCGGGTTATGACAACGATACTTGGAAAGGGCCCGGCATCGTCAGCAGCAACGCAGCAGCAAAGCCTGGTCTTTACGCCGTGGGCTACGCCGACGGCGCTCGCGATGCGGGAACACCCGCCTCATCGACGCAGGTGCTGGTGGAAAACACGCTTGCCGGCGACGCCAATCTCGACCGCACCGTTAATTTCGCCGACCTCCTGGTTGTCGCCCAGAATTTCAATCATGTCCTCGACACCCATGGCAATTCCTTGGATTGGGCCGATGGCGACTTCAATTACGATGGCCAGGTTAATTTCGCCGACCTCCTGCTCGTTGCCCAGAATTTCAACAAGACCTTAACCGCCGGCCAGTTGACAAAAGTCCCCGGGTCCTTCGCCGCGGCCTGGAATCTCGCTCTCGCCGACGTTTCCCAATCGTCAAGCAACAACGTGCCCGAACCCGCGACGACCAGTCTCGTTGCGATCGCTGCGGCAGGGCTGTTGCGACGGAGGCGCGGCGTCGGCGGAGCGTCTACAGGTGTACTGGATCCAGCCGAGTCGGCTATTATATTTTCCAATGACGCATCACGACGTAATTCGCAAGCTCGACGATCGGCCGTTCAGGCCCTTTCGAATTCGACTGGTCAACACAAGAGCTAGCGGCCGGTATCCCGGGAACTGCCGCCTTTTTTGGTGCGGCTGGCAGGATCCCGCGTTGACAGCCGCGCGCGCCACCCCTACATTTCCGCCATGCGATTTCGCCTCTTGGCGGCCTGTTTGCTGGTTGTGGCCGGTTGCGGACAAACCCTCGTTCATCCCCCCTCGGTGGCGACGCCGGCGGACCAGGCCGATCTATTCGGTCCGGCTTCGATGCAACTGCATCCGGTCTTCACGCAGGTGAAAACCTGGACGGGCGGCCCCAAGCCCGACGGGATCGAGGCGGTTCTGCAATTTGAGGATCAATTCGGCGATCCCAGCAAAGCGGCCGGTTCGGTGATCTTCGAACTCTACGACTTCCGTAAAGGCTTCCCCGACGACCGCGGGCCGCGCCTCAGCGAACCCTGGACCGCCTCATTGTCGTCAGTCGATCAGCAACAGGCACATTGGCGGCGCGAGATCGAGGCGTATAGCTTCCTCTTGTCCGACTCCGCGATCAGCAGCACCCACAACTATGTCCTGACCGCGACGTTTGAGCCTTTGACCGGCCCGCGCCTTTTTTCCAAGACGGTCATTACCGGCGGCCACCAGCCGACCAGCCAGCCCAGCCCGGATGCGGCGTCCAACTAGGAGGGAATCATCGTGGCCTTGCCAGCGTCGGCCGGTGATCCGCTTATCCTGACCCTTGCGCCGGTGCCGATCCTGCGCGCGAGGATTCGTTCCGAACTGGCCACTGATTTCCCCCCCGGTTCTCCCGCGCGCTTCAGCCGCGCGCCGGGCCGGCTTGACGTCATGGGCGGCATTGCCGACTACACCGGCTCGCTGGTCTGCCAGGCCACGCTGGATCGCGCCGCCGCCGTCGCCTTGAGCCCGCGTTCCGATCGCCAGCTTCAGGTCTTCTCCTTCAATCTTCACGATGAGAATCTGCCTTTTACCTTTCGCATTCCCCTGGATTCGCTGGCCGATCGCTCGGTCGCGGAACTGGCCAAAGAGTTCAGCGAACCCGGCCGCAAGTGGGCGGGATACATCGCCGGATGTCTGAAGATTCTCCAGGAGCATGGCCTTGTTGATCTCCGTTCGCCTTCGCTGGCGGGAATGAATCTGGCTCTTTACAGCACCGTTCCCCTGGGTGCCGGAGTCAGTTCCTCCGCGGCCATCGAAGTGGCCACGATGATGAACCTCTGCGGTCATCTCGGCCTGCTGGATGGCCGCGTCGAAGCGATTCAGGCGGCCGCGATGTGCCAGGAGGTTGAAAACCGCATCGTCGGCGCGCCCTGCGGCATCATGGATCAGGTCGCAAGCTGCTGCGGTCGCGAAGATTCGCTCCTGCGCCTGCTCTGCCAGCCGCATCAATTGCAAAACCCGCTCCCGTTTCCCGAGGGCGTGCGCGCGGTCGGCATCGATAGCCGCGTCAAGCACAGCGTCGGCGGCATCGAATACGGCCGCACCCGCTGCGCCGCTTTCATGGCCCACCGGATGATCCTCGCCAAGATGGGCCAGATCGGCGAAGCGTCGGGCAAAACGCTGCAGGGCGACCCGACCGGCGGTTATCTGGCCACTCTCGCCCCCGACGATTACAAACGATTTTTCCGCCCCTATCTGCCGGAATGGGTGGAGGGAAAAGACTTCCTCGCCGAGTACGGTTCGACGATGGATACAGTCACCAAAGTTGATCCGGCCATGCGTTATCCGGTCCAGCACGCCGCCGATCACCATGTCCTCGAGGCGCAGCGCGTGCGGAATTTCGTGGCCTTTCTCGATGCCGCCTCGGCGCCGCCGGCGGGTTCGGAAGAGCGCGACAATCTGCTCAACAAAGCCGGCCACCTGATGTACGCCTCGCATCTGTCCTACACCAACGACGCCATGCAGGGCGCGCCCGAATGTGATCTGCTGGTCCAGCTCGTGCGCGAGCGCGAATTCGCCGGTTTATACGGGGCCAAAATCACCGGCGGCGGATGCGGCGGCACCGTCGCCATCCTGTGCGATCGCTCCAGCGGCGCCGATGAAGCGCTGGCCGCAATCCTCGACGAATACCAGCGCCGCTCAGGTAACAAACCG
>JBEKYH010000474.1:0-3887 GCA_049511115.1 Tepidisphaeraceae bacterium
CCCCCCGCATTGTAGCGGGAGTTGTGAATTCGCCAAATTCTCCGCCGCGTTCCGATTAATTTACGCCTGCGCCAAGCCATCTCCCCTCGGGCCGTCAGCCCCCGAAGGGGTCGAAGGTCTGTAGCCACGAGTGAAGCGCAGCGAAACTCGTGGAACCTGATCGTCGGATTCTTCGCCCCGGAGCGGGCGAAGGAAGTCTTACAAGGGAGCGACCCGGCCCTCCGCGCCCGCAACGTACGTTCCTCCCTGGACCTAGACCCCGTACACCCCTCGTGCCATGATGGCCGACTGTGGCGACTGAACTGTTTCGCTTCCTCGCCTGCGTGCTTGTCCTCACCATTCCCGGAGTTCTCCTGGCCGCGCGCCTGCGCCTGGGACCCAATCGGTTGGAATGCTGGAGTCACGGCGCCTGCCTCGGCCTGGCCCTTGCCGTCTACATCGCCTCCGTCATCAGCCACTTCAATCTCGCCTGGTTCAACGCCGCCTGGGCGATCGTCGGCATCCTTTCGCTCGTCGCGTTCTGCCGGCCGCCGATGCCTCGCTTCGCCGAAGAACAATCTCGCTCATCCACCACGCGCTGGCTACCCCTGGTCCTCCTCATCGTCGCGGTCTCGCGCTACGCGTTTATCCTCGGCCACGTCGTTCCCAACGGCGACGACCCGCCGATTTTTCTGATCCTGGCTCGGAAAATCCAACTCGCCCAGCATGCCGTTTACGATTGGTCGCCCTTTGAGACCGCGCCCCTGAATTACCCGACCGGCGCGCACACACTATTGGCCGTCATGTCCTCCATGTGCGGCCTGCCGCTGGAAACGGTCTTCAAATACTTGATTCCATTTATGGGCATTCTCATGACCGCGCAGGTTTTCATTTTCGCCAAAGGCGTGACTGCCGACCCAACCGCAGCGCTCTTCGCCGCATTAGCCTACGGCCTATGGGCCGGCGACGGCAGCATCCGCTTTTACAACTGGGGCGGCCTGCCCAACGAATTGGCGATCCTGCTTTTTCTGTCTACGTTGACCGCATGGCTCGAATCGTGCCGCTGGCCCAATCGCCTCGCCGCCATGAGCGTGTTGTACGCCGCAGTGATTCTCGTCCATCATCACACACTCCTCGCCAGCGCCGGCGTGATCGCGACTCTCCTGGCCGTCACGATCTTCCGCGCCGCGACTCGACCGGCCGCTTTACTCCTGCTCGGCTCGGGGATCGGCGCATTGGCCTTGGATTCATTCTTCGTGGTCTCCTACGCAGCCAAAGCCGCCACGCTCTCCTCAACCAACGTATTTCACAGCGAATGGAGGCTGAATCTTTTGGTGTCGGGCGAGCATATCGGCTTCGCCTACGTCCTCGCCGCCGCCGTCGGACTCGCCGTGTGCCTGCGCCAGCGACGAATCCTGCTTCACCCCGCCGCCATCGGCGCATGCGCCGCCCTCGCCGCCATGTTCATCGCCTGCGAATACATCCTCCCCATCTGGCTCTCCCCGCGCGGGCGTTTTCCCACCACTGTCTTTGCCCCGTCTCATTTCCTCAATGAGATCGTCTGCTTCCTCGCCGTCTTCGTCGGAATAGCCATCGCCTGGGTGCAACACGAACTGCGACTGCGCACCGGCGCCGTCGTCGCCGCCATGCTGCTCGTGGGAGTCTCCCAACTCGACGCCTGGCGCGAGATCGCCGAGGGTCCGAGCATCACGCCCGAGTATGTGCAGGCCTGCCACTGGATTCAGCACAACACCTCCCCCACCACCCTCCTGCTCGCCGACAACTGGGGCATGTACCTGTCCTGGCGGCGCGGCGCTACCTTCTGGCTGCCCGACTCTGAAAGCCACGCCAATCTGCACCCCCAGGCATTGCGCATTCCCCTGATCGAGTCCGGCCAGATTCCACCGGATTCGCCGGATATGAAGATCGTCGAGATTGTGCATCCACCCACGGATTCATCGCGGCAGGTGCTGTGGCGCGGATCGGGCGGGATGGAGGTTGTGCAGGATTGGCCGAGGTAGACCGGGACGCGCGGAAAGCCTGCGGGCAGGGTGGATTGTTCAGATTCCATTTGCCACTGGACAACCAACGGGTGGCCTTCAAGATTATTCGAAGGTCAGGATTTCGAGTTTACTGGTCGAATTGGAGATCATCATTTCCAGGCCGGAGCAGTTGGCGGTTGGGTGAGCGGCGGAGATTTCGCCAGGAAACCGCTGATTGCCGCGGTCCAACGCACTGGGTCATCCGATTGAAATGCGCAGTGCCCCGATTTCTCAAACAGTTCAAACTGCTTCGGCCCGGCTAGATTGTTAAATAAATTCTGGGCCTGTGCGGTAGTCACGCGCGGATCGACGCCGCCCTGAAACATCAGCACGGGGCAATGCACCTTTTTTGCGTAATCGGCGGGGTTGAGTTTGAAGGCGTTGTACCCTTGCTGCTGGCCGCCCCAGAAGACGAGCAGATTTGCCAGGGGGAAGGCGGGCATTCCCATGGCGTGGAAACGGTCGTCAACGGCCGAAAGCAGGCGGTCGAAGACCGATTCGATTATTACCGCCGATGGCTGGACGTTCTGTTCCGCGACCGCGCGCAGGATGGCAGCGCCGCCCATGGATTGGCCATAGAGAATGAGGTTCGCCGGCGACCACTGTTGGCGGGCGAAGGCGACGGCAGCCGCGACATCGTCCGCCTCGCGGTAGCCGAGGGTGGTCTGATCGCCGTGCGATCCGCCGCTTCCCTGGAAATCGACGAGGAGGAGATCGTAGCCCAGGTCGTGAAACGCCTTCGCCGAAGAGAGCAGGGACGATTTGCACGAGGTGTACCCGTGAAATTGAATGCAGAATCGGCGAGAGCCACCTGCGGCGGGGATGAACCAGGCTTCGCAATCATCGGCGTGCGGGCCGCCGAAGCGAAAGGTCTGATAGGCAACGCCGATATCGGCCGGCGTGGCGAGATTGACCGGGCGGGGGATTTGTACGCCGGTGAGGAGGACGCCGATTCGGCCGAGGAATGAAAGCTGCTCTGGCGGCAGGGTGCGGGTTTCACTGTCGACAAAATGCGTCATGGCGCGGGCCTGCATGTAGGCCATGGCGTTGAGTGCGAGGAAGGCGAATACGACGGAGAGGCTGATCCAGATTGCAAGCCGGCGGCGAAATTTGCGGGACAGGAGCGGGGGCATTGGGGGGGATTTATACCTTGCGATTGTGGGACCTCTGGTGAGCCCCCTCCCCGACCCTCCCCCGGAAATACCGGGGGCGGGGGAAAGAAGGGCGCCTCGGACCGCGCCGCACTACAGGGGTGCCCGAAGCCACGCCAGTAATTCCGCATTTCCCCCGCTCCCTTTGATCGGGCTGTTTGTGACCGCTACTAACGCAAATCCAGTTGCTTCGATATCGGCTGATACGAGATTGAATACCCTGGGCACTTCTTCCTCCGGCAGCAAACCGCGGCGGAGCAGCGTCGGGTCGGCTTCGTAATGCGGTTTGATGAGGGAGATCACAATGCCGCCAGGAGCGATGGCGCGCAGAGCGGCAGGCAGAATATTCCGCTGTTTTGTCCAGGCTACATCAATAGTGATGAGGGCGACCTGTTCAGGCAGGCTGGCGTGCATGGCGTTGGTGCGTTCCATGACCACCACGCGCGGGTCGTTGCGGAGCTTCCAATCCAAGGCCCCGTAGCCGGTGTCGATGGCGTAAACTTTGGCCGCGCCGCGCTGGATGAGGCAATCGACGAACCCGCCGGTGTTGGAGCCAAAATCGGCGCACGTCAGGCCGGCGACATCCAGCTCGAAGGCGGCGAGGGCGTGGTCAAGTTTCTGGCCTGCGCGCGAGACGAATCGGGCCATTGGCCACCCGGTAAACTTCGAAGAGCGTTATGAACCGCAGAGGCGCAGAGGACGCAGAGAAGAAAGA
>JBEKYH010000475.1:0-3883 GCA_049511115.1 Tepidisphaeraceae bacterium
CAGTGTGCGAGTCTTCAACTCCTGCTCAGTCGTCTCGATCTCGGTAGGAATGGAGTCCCCCGGGTCGTGCATCTGTTTGAATGCCCATGCAGTTGAGCCAAGAATCCAAACAGCGGAAGTCCGGGTCTCGTCCGATATTTGGCCCGTCCAGATCAACGTCGCTGCGCCGGTGTATCTGTCATGAAGCGACGGATCGACTGAAGGCTTAAGAAACAGGACAATCCGCACGCCATCGTTCGACTTATCGAAAGCAACGCCGCGTGGGTTCGACCGGGCCTCAAGAGGTATCGCAGGCAAATGAGACAGCGTCAGCTTTTCGCCCTTCTTCAAATCTCCCTTCCATACTTCCAGGACAGAGAGTTCGCCGTTCGAGGCTTGTGATGCAACGACAATTTCCGTCGCGTCCTCAATACAAAGATCAGCATTGAACGACGGCTGAAGACCCGCGCGCGCCGCAAGACTCGCGCATAGAACCATCCCCAGGATGACGCCGCTGATGCGATTCCAATCCACCATCGCCGCTCCTCGCTGCTTTTCCGGCCTAACCATCGCCACGAACCCATCATAACACTGGACGGGGCCAACTGGCTTATCCTCTATGGTGAATCTGTTTTTGCATTTCTGGGTGTCTTGGGGTCTTAGTGGTCAAAAATGATTTCGATTTGGCATCTTCTTGGGTCTTGCCAGGGATCGGCTTATCCGCTCGCGCAGGTTCGCAGCAACGGTGTGTCCGGAAATGAACGCACGACGCAGCTAGTTTTCAAAAACTAGCTGCGTCGTGCGTTCTCATCCTGCATCGGCGAAAATCAGAACACAACCGGCAGCGAATTCGTGTCGAATCCCGCGATGGTATGGCTCACAGCCGTTTCGACGGCTGGCGATGAAAACAGGCCGCGGGCTTTGCCGACCATTGACGTCGACTGGCGCGGGGCGCTTTGTCCCGCGGCCTGCGCGAACTGGGAAATGAACGGGGACGCAGCTAGTTTCCAAAAACTAGCTGCGTCCCCGTTCTCATCCTGCTTCGGCGAAATCAGAACACAACCGGCAGCGAACTGGTATCGAATCCCGCAATGGTATGTCCCACGGCCGTCTCAACCGCCGGCGATGAAAACAGCCCGCGGGCTTTGCCGACCATTGACGTGGACTGGCGCGGAGCATTCTGCCCCGCAGCCTGGGCGATCTGACTGGCCGCGTCGCCGCGATTGGGATCAGTCAGGTAGGCGAAGAGCTCGGCGCGGTCGGCTTCAAGCACGCGCTGCACCAGGTCCGGATGTGCCGAAAGGTCCGATAGCTTCCACGTCCGCGCATCGACGAAAGTGTCGGTGAACCCGAGATGCTCCTTGGGGATCAGGCCGATTTTCGACGGTGTGCGCACTACATGTAGTGACAGCGCGGCCAGACCCCAACCGGCGAGGAAGACGCTCCAGAACGTCAGCCGAAAGATCGTGCGTATCATTTTCATTCTCCCACTTTCCTTAGGCCCGCGTTATTGGCTCTGTCACCCCGCCGCGAGCCTTATGCTATCGGGGCACTTTGATATCCAATTCACGGCGGCAATTGTCAAATCGAATTCCCAAACCCCTCGGGCGGCAGGTCTATGCCGACTGTGACACGACGGGCGGTTACGCCGATTAACCAATAATAGCGGCAGTGTGCGCGGTGGCGCTGCGAATTGAAAAAAAATCAATTTAGGCCGGCTGATTGGGTTTGTTTTCGTTCCCGGGGTTACCAACGTCCCATAATGGCATCGTGTTTGCAAAACCCATGGGTACGCCGAAATCGGTGCAACGGTGCACCAAAACTAAACAAACCGCAGTTTGATCGGCGCAGGCTGCATAGAAAACGGACACCCGACCCTATGGCAAAGTACAAATTAGAGTACATCTGGCTCGACGGCTATAAGCCGACGCCCAACATCCGCGGCAAAACCCTGATTAAAGAGTTTGGAAGCTTCCCGTCGCTGGAGCAGCTCCCCAACTGGGGCTTTGACGGCAGCTCGACCCAACAGGCCGAGGGCCATAGCTCGGATTGCATCCTTAAGCCCGTCGCAAGCTACCCGGATTCCACCGTCAAGAACGGCGTGATTGTTCTTTGTGAAGTTCTTCACCCCGACCTGACGCCGCATTCCACCAACGCCCGCGCCACCATCCTGGATGACCCGGAAACGTGGTTCGGTTTTGAGCAGGAATATTTCCTCTACAAAAATGGTCAGCCGCTCGGTTTCCCCGCCGAGGGCTTCCCCAAGGAAGGCCAAGGCCGTTATTACTGCGGCGTCGGCTACAGTCTCATGGGCGATATCGCCCGCGAAATCGTCAACAGGCATCTGGACCTGTGCCTCGACGCCGGCATCAACCACGAAGGCATCAACTCCGAAGTGGCGAAGGGCCAGTGGGAATTCCAGATTTTCGGCAAAGGCTCCAAGAAAGCCGCCGATGAAATGTGGGTCGCCCGCTACCTGCTCATGCGCCTGTGCGAGAAGTACGGCGTGGACGTGAACTGGCATTGTAAGCCGCTCGGCAATACCGACTGGAACGGCTCAGGAATGCACTCCAATTTCTCCACGAAATACCTGCGCGAAGTCGGCGGCAAGGAATATTTCGAGGCCCTCATGGCCGCGTTCGACAAGTACAAAGCCGAGCACATCCTGGTCTACGGTCCCGACAACCATCTCCGCCTCACCGGCCTCCACGAGACGCAGGCCATCGATAAATTCAATTACGGCGTGTCCAACCGCGGCGCGTCGATCCGCCTGCCGCATCACATGCCCAAGAACGGATACAAGGGCTACCTGGAAGATCGCCGCCCCAATTCCCAGGGCGACCCGTACAAGATCGCCAGCCGTATTCTGGAAACAATCGCCACCGTGCCGATTCCAGAAATGGCCATGGCCTGACGACGAAGTATTCGTCGTCTGATCTGTTGGAAGTCTAAATGCAACGCCGCTCTTCGCCGGGCGGCGTTGCTGTTTGGTTGTTGCCACCTTTCAGTGCCGGCGACGTTGCGGATGATCCGATGCTGGTCGTTTCCAGGCGAGAATGATAGGATTTCGCCGAAAGGACGCCCTTCATGCAAAACGCGATCGTGATCAAAGGCCGACTTGTCGGTCCACGGAGTGTAGAACTCGATGAGCCCATCGGCGGGGGCGCACAAGACGTGGAGGTCATTGTTCGCGTCAGCCCCGACGGAGTATCAAGTCGCACGGAGAGAGTTTTTGACTTCCTGCGTCGCCTTCCGGCCGGGACGCGCGGGCGCGAGGACATCGACCACCAGATTCGCGAGGAACGCGAAGCCTGGGGGAAGGAGGCGTGAAGCTTTATCTGGACGCCAGCACGATTATCTACTGCCTTGAAGCGGCGATGCCGTTTCGGGAGAAAGTGTTGGCTCGCCTGTCTCAGGCAGAGGGAATCGCGGGGGGCATATTGTTGACGTCGCGCCTATCGCGTTTGGAATGCCGTGTTAAGCCGTTGCGCGAGAATAACCGTGCACTACTTGCCGTTTACGATGAGTTTTTTACGCGAGAATCGCTTCGCACGATTGAAATTGGACCGGCAATTGTTGAACGGGCGACGGCATTGCGGGTGCGCTACGGCGTGAAGACGCCGGATGCGATTCACCTTGCGACAGCCATCGAGGAACATGTGGACGCGTTCCTGACGGGGGATCGCGACTTATGCCGATGCAGCGAGGTAGTGGTGGAAGTTGTGTAAGCGGCACCGGAAGATGCCCCGCCAATCAAACCTGTGTCGGCCCGGTCTCTTGCGGCGCGGTTTTCTCAGTGTCCGCCGCATGCGCCGGCTCTGTCCAGATTTCCTGATGGTTCGTCGGCGTGCCTTCGTGCGGTACCCCAGTTCCGCCCGCCACATCCCCGGGGGACGGCTCATTC
>JBEKYH010000476.1:0-3859 GCA_049511115.1 Tepidisphaeraceae bacterium
TTTCGCTGCTTGTCGCGGCGAAGAGAATCGGGCCGGCGCCCGCATGTGGTGCTTTTAGTCCGCCGATGAAGCACCCCGCCTTCGCCCAACAGTTGGCAATTCCACCCAAGCCCAAATTGAATTGCCGCGAAGGCGTTGTTTCCATCTTACGCCAGGCTCTACCGCCACCGATCGCGGCCAGAGCTTCCTGAGCGTATTGCGCCGGTTCGAAGAGGAAAAAAGAATATCTCACCACAGAGGACACGGAGGACACAGAGGTAAGAAAAGCAAGATCATTTTTTTGTTTTTCCTCTGTGTCCTCCGTCTCCTCTAGGTCGCTACTGCGACCGGGTGGTGAGTCTTCTTTCTTTTCTCCATCGGAAGAGCTCCCGACTACGGGTCATGGGTTAACACCCACAAGTTCACGTCAGCGGCTCGAACTTGCTGAGCGTGGCTATGCCAGGCAAGCCTGACGCCATCCACCACCGCGCGTGGCGTCGCCGTTGTCCGGCTGATCGAACTTACATCTCATGCGGTGGGAGGCTGAAAGGGCGACATCCACTCGCGCGCTGCCAACGCCAGAAGAGAAAGAGCGACATCGCGCTTGTAGCAGCCCAAGGTGTTCTATACATGACCCATGCGCTGGTATATTGCAACCGGTTGCCAAATGAGAAACTGGGTATGGTCCCCGGTGGATACGACGCAACGCCGAACCTGTAGCCGCCGCCTGCAACCGATTGCCACACGGACGCGCCTTCGTCCAAGGAAGTGATGCCATACGTGGTAGCGTCCATGTCCCAGCCGGGGGGTGCGTCTGCGAAGTCCTTCGTGCTGTTGCTATCAGTCACGTGAAGTTCAAGGTGGCCATTAGCCGAGGAGATGCCGAGGGCGTGCCCGGGCTTCGCGTTCCCCACGGAAATGGCGACGAAATGACTGCTTATCCAGATCGTTGAAATCACGAGCCAGGCCACAGACGAGGCGTAGAAAGCATACGCATATCTGTGGTGAGTCATGTCGAGTGCTCCATTCACCGATTACGGCTGCGTCGTCGGCACGGCGCCCTGAATGAATGCCCCGACATTCGCCCGCAGTTGTTCGCGGGCGGGTTCGTGGTGGTAGATCATGTGGCCGCTGGCGTAGTAGGTTTGTGTGATGCGGCTGGCGATCTGGTCGCCAAGGTCGAGGTGCCCGACGGTGTAGTCGACGCTGGCGAAGGGGGTGGCCAGGTCGTAGTAGCCGGCGTTCACTAAAACCGTCAGCTGGGGATTTTGCAGCATCGCCTCGCGGAGGCGGCCGCTGACGTCGAGGTAGCCATCGCCGCCGGTGCCGAAATCCCAGGGATAGACCGGGGCGATCACGCGGTAGGGGACGTCCGTTTCATACTTCAAATCGCGGCGGACGTAATCATTAAAGGTGGAGGCATAGACCGGGTAATAGAGGCTGTCGCTGGGGTCCTGGCTGAGGTCGTCCGTCGCGGGCGTCGGGTCGGGGGCGATCATGGTCGCGTCGTATCGGCCGATGATTTTTTCCTGGTCGTTGAGGAGATGCTTGCGGAAGGCTTCGGGGCTGATGCGCAGGCGGCTCTTGAGAATGAAATCGACGGGCAAGCCAGTGAACTGCGAAAGCCTTTGCGCGACGGCCTGCTGTTCGGCGGGGGTGAGCTGCTTGCCTTTGGAAAGAGCGGTCATGTAGTCGCCGATGGCGTACTGCTCGGCGGCGGCGCGGGTCTGGTCGGGGTTGGCCTGCAGGTCGCCGCTCAGGCGGTGGTGATAGGCGGCGATGGCGGCGTAGCTGGGGAGAAAGAGGGCGTAGGGGAGATCGTTGCCGTCGTTGGGTTCAATGGCCTGAAAATTCAGGACCGTCGAAATCAGGACGATGCCGTTGAGATCGACGCCGAAGTGATCGGCGAGGTAGAGGGAGAGGCCGGCGGCGCGGGTGGTGCCGTAGCTTTCGCCGGCGAGGAATTTGGGGCTCGACCAGCGGTCGAAACGGGTCAGGTAAATGCGGATGAAGTCGGCGACGGAGCTGATGTCCTGATCGACGCCCCAGAATTGGGTGGGGGGGACGCCTTCGGCGGCGCGGCTGAAGCCGGTGCCGACGGGGTCGATGAAGACCAGGTCGGTGGCATCAAGCCAGGTTTCCTGATTCTCGACGAGTTTATGCGGCGGCGGGCCGGGATCGCCGTTGGCGGCGACGTTGACGCGCATGGGGCCGACGGTGCCGAGTTGCAGCCAGACGGAGGCGGCGCCGGGGCCGCCGTTGAAGACGAAAGTCACCGGGCGGGTGGCGACATCCTGAGCGGGATCAGTCAGAAGTTTGTAGGCGATGAAGAAGAAATTGGCGCGGGGCTTGCCGGCGTCGTCATGAATGGCCAGCGTGCCGGCGGTGGCTTCGTAGCGCAGGGTCTGGCCATGCAGTTGGATGGAATGGGTGGTGACGGAGAGATGATCTTCCTCGCTGGTCTGCGTGGTGGGCCGCGAGGAGGGGCGCGATTGAGCGCGGGCCGGCGCAGGAATAAGAGCGAGGGATAATGCCGCGAGGAGAATGATTAAATACTTCATGGCTTTGATTGATTCCGCTTGCGAACGATAGCAGCGGGTTTGATTCGCCGCAACGACTTGAATTTGCGGAGCAACGGTGCGCGGTAGGTGGCGATGCGGTCGCTTTGGGACTCGGCCAGATAGGCTAATGCCACGCGGCGAAGGGCGGAGGTTGGGTCGCCGGAATCATGTTCGACTAAGGCGAGGAAGAGGTGGGGGACGGGGTTGTAGGGGTCTTCCCTTATTGCTTTGAGGAGCGTGCGGCGGGCGTCGGCGAGGCGGCCGACGTTGCGGAAGGAGGAGCCGAGGCAGATGAGGGCGTTGTGGCGCTCGTGGTCGTCGAGTTCGAGATTGAGGGCCTTGAGATAGAGGGGGATGGCCGTCGCCTCGCGGCCGAGGCGATCGTGGGCGACCGCGGAGGCGAGCCAGACGCAGCCGACTTTGCGGTGGGCGTGGCGCAAATCGGAGAGGATGGCGAGCGACGCGGAATTTTTGCCGGCGTTGAGGAGGGCGAGGGCGTCGCGCAGGGGTTGTTTGACTTCATCGGGCATGGGCATGGGGGGAATATAACCGAAGAAAGAACCCTCACCCCAGCCCTCTCCCTGAGTACGGCTCGACCTCGCTCGCCACAGGCATGGAGAGGGAGTAAGAGTGCGAGGCTTATTCATTCGTGGAGCAGGCAGATTTGCACTTTTTCGCTGGGGATCAGTTTGCCGGCGTTGATGCGCTCGTGGGGATCGAAGGCCAGTTTTACGGCGATGAATTGATCGAGCGTCGCGCGGTCGAATTGCTGGGGCATGAGGTGGATTTTTTCCACGCCGACGCCGTGCTCGCCGGTGACGGTGCCGCCGACGGAGATGCAGAATTGGAGGACTTCCTGGGCGGCCTGGAGGACTTTTTGGACGTTGTGCGGGTCGCGGTCGTCGTAGAGGAAGATGGGGTGGACGTTGCCGTCGCCGGCGTGGAAGGCGCTGGGGATGGTGAGGCCGTATTTGCGGCCGATTTCGAGGATGCGTTCGAGCACGCCGGCCAGGGCGCTGCGCGGGACGCAGGCGTCCTGGGTGCAATAGCTGTGGCTGATGCGACCGATGGCGGCGAAAGCGCCTTTGCGGGCCTTCCAGAGTTTTTCGCGGGTCTGGGCGTCGGAACTGGTCTGCACGTCAAAGGCATTGTGGCGGCGGTGAATTTCGACCAGCTCGGCGAGTTCGGCATCGAGCAGTTCGTCGATGCCGTCGAGTTCGGTGAGGAGGTGCCCCTGGGCATCGCCGCCGAGGCCGTGGTGAAAGGAATCTTCGACGACGCGTACCATTTTGCCATCGAGCATTTCCATCGCGGCGGGG
>JBEKYH010000477.1:0-3851 GCA_049511115.1 Tepidisphaeraceae bacterium
TGCCGGCCTTTTCAAATTCGCAGCCCTTGTGGATGAGCAGTGTGGCGTCGCCGCCGTCGTCAACGATCTGGACCGGCCCCAGTCCGTCGCCAAAATCCAGCGCCCGCTCGGTGCACCACCAGTATTCTTCGAGGGACTCGCCCTTCCAGGCGAAGACGGGGATGCCGGCCGGGCGATCGACCGTGCCCGCCGGCCCAACCGCGACCGCGGCCGCGGCGTGGTCCTGGGTGCTGAAAATATTGCAGGAGCACCAGCGCACCTGCGCTCCCAGGGTGGCCAGGGTTTCGATCAGCACGGCCGTCTGGATGGTCATGTGCAGGCTGCCGGTGATGCGCAGCCCCTTGAGCGGCTGCTTGCCCGCATACTCGCGGCGGATCGCCATCAAGCCGGGCATCTCCTGCTCGGCCAGGTCCATCTCCTTGCGTCCCCATTCCGCGAGGCTCAAATCGCGCACCTTAAACTCCAGCGGCGCGGCCGTGGCGGCGGGGGCGGTTGCTTTAGCGGCCTTCTTTTCCTTGGTCAGCATTTGCGGCATGAATATCTCCTATTTCGCGGACATTACGGCATTGGGCGCAACCCTTCAAGGATGCGAACAACGCTTGTACTCATTCAAGAAGAATGAACGCAGAGGCGCAGAGGCGCCGAGGTAGGAAAGACGAGGAATCAAATCATGATGAATTCGTCCGCATTTTCTTCCTCGGCGCCTCGGCGCCTCTGCGTTCATTCCTCTTCACTTGGCAATGCGAAGCTCCTTGATCTCCAGCTCCACCGAGCGGCGTCCGTTGAATTCATTAATCGCCGGTTCCGCCGCCAGTTCGACGGTTGTTCCCGGCTTTAGCTGGTTGGCCAGCGTCCCCTGGCGGAAGGCGATGCACTTCATGCGCGCCCCGCCCTGCATGACCATCAGTTGCAGATGTTCGCCATTTTTCCCCACCACGCGCGGCGAGCCCGCCACGCGCACATCCCGGAAGCAGAGAAGCGGCTTGCGGTTCCCGTGCCCAAACGGGCCGAGCCGATGGAGGTCATTCACCAGCGCCTCGGTCATCTCCCCCAGGCCGACGGCCGCCTCGAGCTTCAGCTCCGGGATCATCATCTCGCCGGCGACGTGTTCGCGGGCGAAGGAACAAAACGCCTCCCGGAACGCATCGAATTTACCACGCTCAACTTTCAATCCGGCCGCCATTTCGTGCCCGCCGTGGGCGACCAGGTGTTGCGCGCAAGCCGCCAGCGCCCCGGCGAGATGAAACCCGGCAATCGAGCGAGCGCTTCCCTGCCCCTGGTGTTCCGCCATGGCGACCAATACCACCGGACAGCAATATCGATCCACCAGCCGCGCCGCGACGATGCCAATTACGCCGGGATGCCAATCATCCCCGGCCAGCACAATCGCGCGATCTTTATCGGTGGAAAACCCTCTCGCCTCAAGCTGCGCAATCGCCTGCTGCACGATGGTGCGCTCCAAGCCCTGCCGGGCCCGATTCTGCGTCTCGAGGTAATCGGCGATTTCATTCGCCTCGGCTTCGCCGGCCTCGGTGAGCATTTTCACCGCCAGCCGGGCGTGGCCCATTCGCCCGCAGGCATTCAAGCGCGGCGCGAGGCAGAATCCCACGTGATAACTGTCCAGCGTCTGCCCGGTCAGCGCGGCCGAGGCGATCAGCGCGCGGATGCCGATCAATTTGCTCGATTTCAATCCCGTCAATCCAAAATGCGCCAGCACGCGGTTTTCGCCGAGCAGGGGCACCACGTCGGCAATCGTCCCCAGCGCCGCCAGCGCCATCGCCTCCAGCAGGAAGGCGCGGAATTCCGGGGTCACGCGCACGTTCCCGGTCTGAACCAGCGCCGTCTGCCAGGCCAGTTTAAACGCCACGCCGGCGCCGCAGATATGTGGATTTGGGTAGGGGGGTATACCGTCTGCTCCCAGGCGCGGATGCACAATGGCCAGACAGTCGGGAATCTGCCCCTCGCGCCAATCGTGATGATCCGTGATAATTAAATCTACCCCTCGGTTGCGCGCGACGTGCGCCGCCTCGACGGCGGTGACGCCGCAATCCACGGTCACGATGAGCTTTGCGCCCTGGTCGATAAGCTGCTCGACCGCTGCCGCGTTGAGCCCATAGCCTTCGTCGATCCGGTGCGGCACGTAATAGCTGACCACGCCTCCCAGGAGTTTAATCGCATGCCACAGGATCGCCGTCGCGGTAATGCCATCGACATCGTAATCGCCGTAGATCACAATTGGCTCACCCGCCCCGATCGCGCCCGCGATGCGCTCCGCCGCGCGATGAATCCCTGGTAGTGAACCCGGGTCATGCAACATTTTCAGTTCCGGATGCAAAAACGCCCGGCAATCCTGCGGATCGGAAATCCCCCGCCCCAGCAACGTCTGGGCGAGTATGTGCGAAACCTTCAGGCGCTCGGCGAGTTCGCCGGCCAGCGGATGCGGCAGGGCGATGTTCCAGCGATGGGTGCGAGCGGGCTTGGATCGGGCGGTGGCTTCCAAGACGGGGCGTTCAATGCTTCCTTGCATGAAATCCACTCTACAACAAACCACCCAAACCTGAAAACCAGCCTTCGCGAGCCGACAATCTGGTTCCCGAAGTTTTGCAGAGTCGGAAAATACCGGGCTTTTAATCCCGACGGGGAGAGAAATGAACGCCGAGGCGCCAAGACGCCGAGAAAGATGCTGAAGGAGCTTAATTGGAATTCAGAAATCTTCTCCCCGGTTTTTCTTCTCGGCGTCTCTGTGTCTCGGCGTTCATTCCTCTTTCGGCCTCCTCAACACCATCAAGTCCGAGCAAGAGTTGGCGCATGTCAAAATACTTGCTTTTTGCAATAAAAACGCGGGTTCTATCTAGCGCAAACAGTTTATATTGCCTATGTTGACACCGAGCTGGCGGATGTTATTGCGTCATCGTGCAAATCGCACTATAGTTTGGTAGTCTATTGGCGATTGATCCCGGGAACCCCTCGCGAGAAGAAGTTTTTCCTCTGAAGATAATCTTTTATGCACGCAACAGGCGCGACGACAGCAGCGGGCCACGGCGACCGGCCGGAGGCATTAACACTATTAGCCAGCGAACGACCTCGTAATGTCGGCTGGCTCCAGGCCGCCGGCTTGCTCTTTGGGGATTGGGGAACCAGCCGTCTTTATGTGCTTGGGCTGGCCCTGTTCTATGCCGGCCGCACCAGCTTCTGGCTCATCATGATGATGAGCCTGCTGATCCTGGGCGTGGGCTGGGCTTATTCGCAAATCTGCCGCATTTATCCCGACGGTGGCGGCGTCTATACCGCCGCCAAAAAGACCAGCCGGACGCTGGCGGTCGTGGGGGCGTTGCTTCTTTTCGCCGACTACACGGTGACGGCCAGCCTGAGCTGCCTGGACGCTTTCCACTATTTTGGCCTCCCGCTCCATCACGAAACGACCGAGGCCGGTCCCGCCGTCGCGGCGGCAACTCCGCAGTCTACAACGATTCGCATTGCCGATTCCACCTACAACGACGCCGATCCCAACATTGATGCCGGCAACACCCTGGATTCCGCGCGTTCAAGCCCGCCCTCAGCGAAAGAGTCGCTGTTTGCCTGGGATTCTCCCGGCCTCTGGGCCATTGTTTCCATCGGCGCCATCGGCATGTTCAACATGCTCGGCCCCAAGCACACTGGTAAGTTCGCCTTCCTCGCGGCCCTGGGAATGGTCTTTATTACGTTGCTGATCGCCGGTTTCGCCTTGCCGCAAATTCCCTGGCGCGAGATGCCCTCGCGCATCGGGCGCCCCAATTTCGGCCATCCTGGAGATGTCTGGGTGGCTTTCGTTTCGATCGTCCTCGCCCTCAGCGGCGTCGAAGCCATCGCCA
>JBEKYH010000478.1:0-3844 GCA_049511115.1 Tepidisphaeraceae bacterium
CGCGGATGGTGCCGTTCTCGCGCTCGGTGACGATGCCCATCTCATCGAGGCGGTCGGTGACGGCGATGAGATGATCCATGTTGCAATGCTTGAGTTCGAGGGACCCGCCGGTAATGGCGGCGGCCATCATGAAGGTGCCGCATTCGATGCGGTCGGGGATGATGCGGTGCTCGGCTCCAACTAATTTTTCGACGCCTTCAATCTTCACTTCGGGCGTGCCGTGACCGGTGATCTTGGCCCCCATTTTGATCAGGAGCTGAGCGCAGTCGGATACTTCCGGTTCGCAGGCGGCGCCGACTAGGACGGTTTCGCCTTCGGCGAGGCAGGCGGCGCACATGACATTGATGGTGCCCAGCACGGTGGGTCCCTGAGCGCCGCCGAGGTACATGCGCTTGCCTTTGAGGCGGCCACGGACTTCGCCGATAATATTGCCGTTTTCGGTATGGAATTCGGCTCCCAGCTTCTGCAAGCCGCGAACATGGAGATCGACGGGCCGGTCGCCGATGGCGCAGCCGCCGGGGATGGAGACGATCGCTTTTCCGCGCTTGGCAAGGAGCGGGCCGAGGACGCAGATGCTGGCGCGCATGGTTTTGACGATGTCATAGCGCGCCTCGCAGCAGCGTTCGTCCATGACCTGGATGTCGAGGGGGCCGTTGAGGGCGGGACCATCCCAGGGGGTTCGCCCGCCAACCGTCGGCTCGTGCCGGTAGACATGACAGCCCAGCTCGCCGATGAGGCGGGTCATGGAGTCGATGTCGCTGAGGCGTGGAACGCCGTTAAGCGTGGATTTGCCGTCGGCCATCAAGCAGGCCGCGAGAATAGGCAGGGCCGAGTTTTTGCTGCCGCTGATTTCGACTTTACCGGAGAGGCGTCTGCCGCCGTGGATGAGGAAGCTGTCCATTATTCACCCGTCCTTGGGTTTTTAAAACCCGAAGCTGCGCGACCGGCTAAGAGGTTTGCCTGTCCAGCGCGTCTTTACTTCGGTCTATCGGTCAGTCCTTTGACCGCGGATCAATTACCGTTTTCCTTACTGCTAACGGCCCGGTTATTGACCACTTTCTATTATGCGTTCAGCGCGGGCGAAATGCAATATGCGGGATGCGGCGGTGCGCGAAAATGAGGCATTTTCCGCGGGAGGGCATTGGGGCGACGGAGGGAGGGTTCAAGGGGCTTAAGAGTTTAAGGGTTCAAGGTTGAAAGGTTTACGAGTTGAAGACCCAACGATCGTCAGGGGTTGAGCGGCTGGTTATCTTTTCCGCCGGTTGGATGGCGCCGGGAAGGCAACTCTCTCGCGTCTCGCATTTTCCACTGTTCCACTGCTCGACTGCTCAACTGCTCTCGCGGCGAAGCCGCGCCCCTTCTATCCTCCTCCCCATCTGCGATAATGCCCCCATGCCCGCCACCGAACACTCCGCCGGCATCGTCATTTATCGCAACAGCGGCGAGCGCGAATACCTTCTCCTCGATTACGGCGGCCACTGGGACTACGCCAAGGGCCACATCGAGCGCGGCGAAACGGCGCGGGCCGCCGCGGTGCGCGAACTTAAGGAGGAAACCGGCATCGCATCCGCCGAGTTCACAGGCGGCTTCGCCCAGGAGATCACCTACTTTTTCCGCGACAAGAAAAAAGGCCTCGTTCATAAGTCGGTGATTTTCTTTCTTGCCGCGACCGATGCGCAGGCTATCCAGCTCAGCGATGAGCATGTAGGGTTTGCGTTCCTGCCTTTCGAGCAGGCCGTGCGCAAACTCACCTTCGCCTCCGCGCGCGAGGTGCTTCGCAAGGCCGAGGAATTCCTGAATGGCCAATCCGCCGCCTCGCAACAGAAGGGCGACGCAACAGGAGCCGCGCGATGACGACAATCGGCCCGGCCAGTTCGCGCATCCGTCGGAGGCTGTCGAAGACCCTCCACGCCGCTGCATTGGCCGGCGCCGCTGTGCTCCTCCTCTGCGGCGGCTTATCCTCCCAGCCCACGGCGTATTCGGCTCCGCCGAAGATCAGCGCCTGGCTCGAAGCTAAGCCCGTGTGCGTCTTCCCGTTGGATGGAACTTCCGCGACCTTGCTGCCGCGCGACCGGGCCGGGCTGATCCAATCGCTCGACGAAGGCATGAAGCGCCTCGCGGTAATTCCCGATCAATCGAAACTCGTGCAGACGGAAGAGACTGCGTACCCGGCGCTGGCAAAGCTGCGGATCGATCTCTCCAACTCGACCGAAGACGCCGATCACATGCCGCCGAAATTGAACTGGCACTTCGCCCCGCGCGACGGCTTGCACGTCGCCAGGTTTGAAGTGATCGCCGACCCACTGTTGATCCGCGGCGCCAAGGTGAAGTATGACCTGACCGCCACCGACGCCCAGCTCAGTTTCGCCCACGACCGCCAGGATCGCCCGGCCCTGCTCCTCACGCAGGCCAAAAGCGGCCACGTCGACATCAACGCCAGCAAGAGCGATGTCCAGACGCTGTGCCTCGCGGCCGCGAAGCGATTCGCCTCGAAATACGGCTTTTCCGTCAACGCCATCCAACTGAAGTTCAGCACTCCCAATGACAAGACGCTGCTGGCCGAAGCCGACGTCGCGCTGAGCGGCATGGGCGGCCATCTCAATCTCACCGGCCGATTCGTCGTCGCCGACGATGGCACAGGCAACGCCTCCCACCTCACCTGCCGCGGCCAAGGCCCCGGCGGAATATTTCTGGCGAGCCTTTTGACGGGGGGCTTACTCGCCTACGACAACACTTCCAAGCCGCTGGTGGAATTCCCGTTTGACCACATGACGCTGCGCAACGCCAAGTTCCACGTGGAGGGCGCGCCTTCAGAAGGAAACCTGCACATCACGGCGGATTTTGGTTCGGACCAGAAATAAGACGAACCGCCAAGAACGCCAAGAAATACAAAAGAAGAGACTCACCACAGAGGACACAGAGGAAAACCAAGATCAAATTCAATCTGAATTATGATTTACCTCTGTGTCCTCTAGCGAGGCGCAGCCGAGCGGGCGGTGAGGCTGCATTTCGATTTGCTTTTCACGGCTGCGTGGCCGCCTGGGTGGCCGCGGCGTGGTCGGCGACGTTGGCGTCGAAAATCCGCTCCTTCACGTCCTCGACGGCTTTGGTCATGTCGGCGTATTTGCCCGCCTTCACGTCGGCCGTCGCGTCGCGCATGACTTTCACCTGCACGTCGATCTGATGCGCGTTGGCCTCGAGGTGATCGGGGTCGGTGTCCTGCACGAGCACTCCCAACGGCATGAGCCACTTGCCGTTGACGAGCTTGAAGGTCAATGGAACGGCCTGGGCGTCGGGCGCCTTGAGTGTGGCGGTATCGCCGGTGATCGACTGCGCCGACGCATCCACCTTCTGGTAAATCTGCGGCAGTTGCGACTCCTCCTGGGCGCGCGGATCGCCGGGCCATTCCTTGGGGAACTTGTCCCGCAATGCGTCGGTCAGCAGACGGTCGGCGTCGCGCTTATCGCAAATCGCGGCGATCATGTGATCTTCGGCGGGATTGCCGGCCTGAATCAGCGATTTCATCGCATTGCCGTCGCTGGCGGCGTTGGCCGCGAAGAAAAGCTTGAGCGTCCCGCGCGGCGTCGTCTGATCCAACGCTACGGCCGGCTGCGTCGAAGGCGCGGTTGTTTGCGCTAAGGCATTCGACTGGACAAAAAAGACAAACGACAAAACCAGCGCAGCCGCCCAGCGTGACATCAGAAACTCCGTTCAGTTAAGGGTAAGCCAACTTACAAGGGCATCGCCCGATTAGAAAGGCGCAGTTTGTTACCATCGACCGCCGATCTCTTCACTCTCCCTTTACGCAGGGAGAGTGAACGCGGCTCACTCCCATTCAATCGTC
>JBEKYH010000479.1:0-3841 GCA_049511115.1 Tepidisphaeraceae bacterium
CGACGTGGACCAGGATTTCTCCACAGTCCGGCAGGACCTGGGGGCATTGGAGCAGGCCACAAGCCAATTGGGCTATCGCTTTGCCGATTGGAACGGCACGCCGAAAGATGTCCTCGAACAGTTTCTCAAGCAGGACCCTCACGGCAATATCAACAACATCCTGGACAATCTCCTCGCCAACGCGCCGGTGATTAAGCAGGCCCAGGGGAATCTGCTCCAGGCCCAAAGCGACCTGGATCAGGCCAATTTGAACCTCAGCTATTGCGACGTGGTCAGCGAGATAGACGGCGTGGTCACGGGTCGCAATGTGAACCCTGGTGACAACGTCCAGACGGCACAAAACCTGATGGCGGTCAGGTCGCTCACCCAAATCTGGATTGACGCAAACTTTAAGGAAACCCAATTGGGAGATCTGCGCATAGGCCAGCGCGCCCGGTGCGACGTGGATATGTACGGCAGCCGCAAATCATTCGAGGGGCGAATTGTGGGTTTTACGATGGGCACGGGCGAGACGCTTTCGCTGCTGCCGCCCGAGAACGCAACAGGAAATTACGTAAAGATTGTGCAGCGGCTTCCGGTGCGCATCGAGCTGACGGATTATGACCCCGACAAGTCTCCCCTGTTCGTCGGATTGTCGGTGACTCCATACGTTTATTACAAGGAGCCGCCGAGCGGGCCGCACGCCGGAGACGTCCTGCAGCCGCTTGCCAATCTTCCCACGGCCCCCACGGAGCCGAAACCGTAAGAAGAATTAATCGTCTTAGGCCCGGGAAAGCGTCATGAGCAGCATTGCACTCCAGGTTTCATCGGGGACAGCCGGTCGACGAACGATCAGCCCCTGGCTCATCGCCGCGGCGGTGGTCGTGCCGACTTTTATGGAGATATTGGACACGACGATTGCCAACGTCGCGCTTCGATACATCGCCGGCGGTCTTTCGGCGGCGGTCATCGATAGCGACTGGGTGATCACCAGTTACCTGGCGGCAAACGCGTTCATACTTCCGATCACCGGCTGGCTATCCGCGCATTTCGGACGGAAAAACTACTTCCTGCTGTCGATCGGCGTATTCACCGTGGCGTCGGCGATGTGCGGCCTCTCGAGGAGCCTGGGGCAGTTAATCCTGTTTCGGATTCTCCAGGGGATGGCCGGCGGCGGCCTCCAGCCCTCAAGCCAGTCGATCCTGCTCGACACGTTCCCGCCGGAGAAGCAAGGCGCGGCCCAGACCATGTTTGGCGTGGCCGCTCTTCTGGGACCGATAGTCGGGCCGACCCTGGGCGGCTGGCTGGTCGTCAACTATGACTGGCGATGGATATTCTACGTCAACGTGCCGACAGGAATTATTGGTCTGCTGGCCTGCTACGCGCTGTTGGACGATCCGGATTATCTGAAGGCAGAGCGGACGGAACTCAAGAAAAAGCCATTTAACCTCGACGGCATCGGCTTGGCGCTGCTTGCCCTGATGATGGCCTCATGGGAGATCATTCTGAGCAAGGGGCAGGAGTGGGATTGGATTAGCGATCCGTTTTGGCGAATACAGACGCTGCTCGTAGTGCTCATTGTGGCGCTGGCGGGGCTTCTCTGGCGCGAGCTGACGTTTTCCCACCCGGTGGTGAATTTTCGCGTGCTGCGCGAACGCAACTTCGCGGTCTGCTGCGTTATTATCTTTTGCATCTATGGCGTGCTTTACCAGTCGAGCGTGGCGTTGCCGGCAATGCTTCAGTCGCTGTTTGGCTACGACGCCTATGTCTCGGGCCTGGTCATGTCGCCGTCGGGGTTTTTCGCGATCGTGATGATGGTCATCGTCGGCGCGCTGTTGGGCCGGGGGACCGATGCGCGCTGGCTCATTGCCGTCGGCTTGCTCACAGTGGGGGCGGCAAGTTACTGGATGGCGATTATGAACCTGCAGATCAGCCCCTGGCAGGTGGTCTGGCCGCGCGTGCTGCTGGTCGTGGGCCTTTCGTTGATTTTTGCCCCATTGAATGTGGCCGCCTATATCTACACGCCCAAACAACTGCGGGGGGCGGCTGTGGGGCTCATGGCGCTTCTCCGCAACGAAGGCGGCAGTTTCGGAACCTCGATGTCGCAGACCATCCAGGAGCGACGCCAGCAGTTCCACGCAGCTCGGCTGGACGAATGGCTTGGCCCGCTCAACCCTCACGTGACGTCGTTTCTGCAGCAGGGGCAATTGATCTACGCACGTCAAACGAGCGATCCGAACGGCGCCGCGAATCTGGCCCTGCAGTCACTGGACAATCTGCGTCAGCAGCAGGCGTCGTCACTGGCGTACTTCGATGTTTTTTGGACATCCGCCGTGCTGGCCGCGGCGCTGGTACTGTTGGTCCTGATCATGAAGCGGTCGGTAGCGGAAAAGGGTGCGCATATCGGGTCGGAATAGTCGCAATACAGCTCCACGGCGGCATCGCCGGTTCCAAGCTCGTCGTCATCAACGGCGCCGATCACGCGCTCCTCTTGGCGCACCCAGACGAGTTCATGCGCGTGACGGACGAATTCCTCGGGCTCTGATGGGAAACCTCTACCCTTCCTTATCCTGAAACCGGAACGTCACCGTGGCCGCGGTGATCAGCAGTACCGCCCAGATCAACATGCCTGCGAGAGATCGTTCGATTTGAGCTGCCCCCGCGCCATCGGTCATGACGCCGCGCAATCCCTTAGCCAGGAAGGTCAGGGGAAGATTATCGGCGATGGGTTGCAGCCATGCCGGCAGGTTCGAGGCGGCGAAAAAAACGTTGCCCATGAAGAGCATGGGGAAGACGATGATGTTGCCGAGGACGGGGACGGTTTCGACGCTCTTGGATAGGCCGGAAATCGTAAAGCCCAGGCCGAGGAACATCAGCGCGCCCAGGACCACGCAAAGGGCGAGCAGCCAGATGGCGCCCTGGATGTGCACGTGAAAACAGACGACGCCGGCGACGATGAAAATGCTGGCCTGTGCGGCGGACATGACCAGACGGGTCAGGATATTGGCGGTGACGAACTGGCTCGGCCGCATGGGCGTGGCCATCAGGCGCTTGAGCACGCCTTTCTCGCGGTATTGGGCGAAGACGAAGGAGACGGAAAAGACCGACATCTGCATGACCGCCATTGCGATCACGCCGGGCAGTAGGAATTCGATGTAGCGGAAATTGTGTGCTGTGATCGATTGCTGTTTGATGGTGAAGAGGGCCGGGGCGTGCGCCGCGGCGAGGGCGGCCTTGTCGGCGAATTGATCGAGAATGGAGACGGCCTCGCTGGCTTCCTGGGGGCGGCCTTCATTGGCGTAGAGCGTCAGTTGCGGCGGGTCGCCCGCGGGGGCGGAGAGGAGATCATCGGGGACATCCAGCACGGCGGTGCGATTGCCGGTGCCCAGGGCCGTGAGTTCTGAATCCAGGGTGCCTTCGTCGATTGTGAAGACTTTGAAGGCGTGGATCTGCTTCAGGAACGCGGTGGTCTGCGGCGTGGGGGAATGCGTGACCAGGCCGAGGGAAATCCGGCCCGGGCCGCTGGAATCCATGGAGCCGAAGATAAACAGGATCAACAGCGGCATGAAGAGGGAGAAGAAGAGCGCCTGCCGGTTGCGGAGGAACATCTTCATCGACGCGAGCGTGAGCATGTAGGTGCAATACATTGTGGGTTACTCGCGAAGCTGGTGGCCGGTGAGTTTGAGGAATACATCTTCCAGCGTCGGCCGCCGGACGTTGAGCGAATCGATTTGCATCGCGCCGCCGCGTGCGAGGGAAAAGAGCGCGTCGAGCGTGGCTTGCGCATCGGTCGTGACCGCGCAATATTTTCCGTCTTCGGCCTCGATGGCGGTGACCGCGGCCAATGATTGAAACGTTTCGC